>JBDKRP010000144.1:0-30531 GCA_039683275.1 Methanoregulaceae archaeon
GGCTGAGGTTGTTCGTGTTCCCCAGCAGGTTAATCGCTATTCCGGTTCCCGCTGTTGTACTGATGTTTCCGGCAAGGGTCAGGTTATTCGAGGAGCCGGTGAGATTGACCGCGACCGGCATCCCGGATCCCGAGATGTTCCACATGGCATTGATAGTGTTGGAACTTCCGGTAATGTTCACTCCGGTACCCCCGAACGATCCGGCATCCAGGGTCGGCATGCTCCCGTTGAAGAAGTTCGAACTGCCCGGAATTTCTATGAGGGAATCGTTCCGGTAGGGTGTGCCTCCGGCCGGGTTATTGTAGGTAAACCAACCCGTATCGGTATAGGTAAACCCTTTTGCGGTACCGTTGAAGGATATCGTCCCGTTTACAAGAACCTTGTGCCCGTTGCTGGTCAGGCTCAGGATCTTGTCTACTGACGTAAGGTTGCCGAAGGTACTGGTTACGTAAGCATCACTGATCAGGGACAGCGTATCGTTATCCCGGACACCATCCGCCGATATCATTGCTTCTTCGAGAGTCGAAAAATCACCTCCGGAACCAACAGTAAACGTTATCGGTGAAGTGTTTGTTGTGCGACCGAAATCATACCTGCTGAAATGAAGGACCGGAAGAGTAATGGAGCCGGATCCGACTGTCACATTTGCAGATGAATCCACAAAGCCTGCCCTCGTGATCCAGGTACGGTCGAACAGAACCGTTGATACCCCCTGGTCTGTTGTTGCAGTGACGGTGATGTCCCTCTTCGATGAAAAGCTGAACCCAATGGGGTACACGGTGACCGTGGCCGTTTTGTTAAATACTGAATTCAGGGCAGTGTTCGTCATCGTAAAATTGGTGCTGTTGCCGGCCGAAGACATGTTGAGATTAGTTCCAAGGACAGCGAGGCCGCTCCCGATACCGGAAGCCGTAAGATCCAGGTCCTGGTTATAACTGATATTCCCGAGCGGCGTGTGTGAGGTTGCGTTATCGATGACGAACGTAAGGTTGCGGGCAGCGGTGAAATCCGGTATCGCGCTCCAGTCGGTAGTCTGGGTACTGTTGAAATTCTCCCCGACGAGGGAATAGACCGGGTTGAAATTCAGTATGGTGACGTAACCAAGGGTCCCGGGGGCTGATACTGTTCTGCTACCCGTATCAAGATACGTGTTGTTTCCAATCGACATTCCTACCGGGACGACCGCAGAAATCGAACTGAATGTCAGGGGGCTGGTATAGTTCGTCAGTATCCCGCTCGATTTTCCTGAGTCCGTTCCGGTAGAGGTATCCAGGAGCAGGGAACTGTTCCGGACAAAATCAGTTGACTGTCCGGTAACGTTGGAAAAACCGGCGACCAGGCTTACGTTCCCCGAAAAAGGAAATGTCCATGCCGGGGCGATGGTGACGTTCCGGTTGCCTCCGGATGGCGACCAGGAACTGTTGAAGAAGTACCAGGATGTCGTGGTTTTGGCGGACGTCCCATTATAGACATAGATCGATTGTGGGGAACTCAGATCGAAACTGTAATCCTTGATAACATTTCCTTCCGCCGATTGGGATATAAAGATCCTTCCCCCGGGCGCCATTGAGATACCGCTCGCACCGGATGTCTTCAGCTGAATTTGCGAATTGAAATTGCCGATGATGTTGAGCCCCACCCCCCCGGCTGCCTGGGTATTCAGGGGACTGGAAGCAGAATCACTGATGCTGTTATATGACCCCGACAGGTTGAATACGACCGAAAGATTGGAGATAGATAACGTCCCCGAGGGTGTTTTAGTTTCACCGATAAAAGAGAAAAAGGAATTGTTGTTTCCCGTGACATTTGTTCCGGTGCCGGTGAATGCGTCCGAAGTGAGGGAAGGGTGGATGCCGCCATCTGAAGTAAATGTATTTGAGCTCCCGGTGATCTCGATGAGAGAATTATTGCGGAAAACTGCTGGTCCGGTAGGATCGTATAAAAACGCAAATGCTGCCGCGTCCTGGTTTATCGTATACGTTTTGAGTGTCCCGTTGAACGCAATTGTCCCGTTCAGGAGAAGATAGTACGTAGTGCTGTCATTTTGCAACAGTGTCAGGGATTTATCAATGGCCGTAATATTCCCGGGTGTCAGGGTCACCGGCGTATTGCTGACCAGGCGTAAGGTCTGGCCGGGACTCGCCGCATTCACGGCATCTTCAAGACTTCCATAGGTAGTTGTCCCAATATTGATTGCCCCGGAACAGATCCCGGGAAGAATCGCAATCGCAAGAAAACCGCATAAAACGAGTAGATTTAAGACCCAAATCCCAGGATTCCTCATCTGCACTCCCGTTCTTTGAGTGCCACCTCCGGTAATTTATAATTTTCTTTTCTTTAAGTTTTTAAATATTACTTCTTCTGATATACCCCGTCAAATTTTTCCTATAAATTCATGACGATTTTGCATTTTAGCTATTTTCTGTTTTTTCGGAAATTCGAAGAATATGATCAAAAAAACCGGAATCCTGAAAACCAGATGCGGAAAAAAGCACAAGACTTTTTTTAGGTAAAACGAAAAACGCCCAGGTCGGAATTCGAATCCGAGTCGTTTGCGTGACAGGCAAACATGATAGGCCGCTACACTACCTGGGCTCTCTTGACAGTTATCCCGCCTCCCGGAGTCGAACCGGGGACATCGCGGTAGCCGCGCAGTTACCTGAATCGGTAAACCATACTACAGCCGCGCACTCTACCAGGCTGAGTTAAGGCGGGTCACTGCGCTAGTATACTATGCAGAATCAATAGTTAAACATATCGCTTATACGACCCCGTATCCGGATTCATTTATCCCCCGTAACCCGATACCCGGAACCCGGTTTTAAACCGGTCGTGGGGGTTTTGCGCGGAGTCACAGGGATGAACTTATAAGCAGGTGAGCGATATTATCTCCCAGATACGTGAGCAGATGAAACTTAAAGTTGAACTGACCTCCCTGCCGAGCGGCAGACTTGTGGCCTATGTTCCCGGTCTCCCCGGCTGTGCAGCTGAAGGAAATTCTGAGGTGGAAGTAATTGCCGGGATCCGGGAGGCAATCGAACTCTACCTCCGGTGCCTGAATGAAGATCCCGGGGCACGGACCCTGAATACCCACCTCATTGAAGTAACCGTGTAACTTCCAATTCCCTATAATGGAAATCCTCGCACCGGCCGGGGCCCGGAATACCGGGTGCCTCACTTTCTTTTCCCTGAAAAGGAAGAAGAACCGGAAGTGGTGCAGGAATCTATTAAATAATCTGCAGGGTCCAATAAGTGAGTATGACTCGCAACACTGTTGATGCGGGCGGTTGTCTTCTTTGTTGAAGGCAGCGCTAAACGAGAAGTGACTGTTTTTGACACCACCCTGCGGGATGGTGAACAGACGCCGGGCGTGGCATTCAGGCCCGAGCAGAAACTTGAGATCGCACGGCAACTCTCTGATATCGGAGTGTACGCTATCGAAGCAGGTTTTCCTGCATCGTCTGCGGCTGAGACGGAAACGGTCCGGAAGATCGCCGGGATGGGGCTCTCCCCGAAAATCTGCGGCTTGTCCCGGTCCCGGAAGGAGGATGTCGATGTCGCCCTTGACTGTGATGTCGATATGGTCCATGTCTTCATCCCGACGTCAGACATCCAGCGTATCCACACCATCAAGAAGAGCAGGGAAGAGGTCCTCGAAATCACAAAAGATATCGTCTCCTACGTGCGGGACCATGTCGACCTCTGCATGTTCTCGGCGATGGATGCGACGAGGACCGACTGGGATTACCTGGTCGAGGTCTTCCGGGCTGCGGCGGATGCGGGAGCTACGATCATCAATGTCCCGGACACCGTAGGCGTTATCACGCCCTCCGCGATGAAACTCCTGATAGCACGGATAGCCCGGGACGTAGACTGTCCCATCGACGTCCACTGCCACAACGATTTCGGCCTTGCGGCTGCAAACACGATTGCGGCGGTCGAATCCGGGGCTTCGCAGATCCAGGTTACGGTCAACGGGCTTGGCGAACGGGCAGGGAATGCAGATCTTGCCCAGACCACGATGATCCTGGAATCCATTTATGGGATTAAGACCGGGATCCGGAAGGAGAAACTGGTCGAGACCTCGCGTCTTGTATCCCGGTTCGCCGGTATCACGATCCCCCCGGTCCAGCCGATTGTCGGGGAGAATGCGTTTTCCCACGAGAGCGGTATCCATTCACACGGCGTCCTTGCCTGCAGCGAGACCTTTGAACCGGGAATCATGACCCCGGAGATGGTCGGGCACCGGAGACGGCTGACCCTGGGGAAGCATGTCGGGCGCCACGCTGTACGGCAGATGCTCCTGGATGCCCACCTGGACCCTGATGAGGGCCAGCTCGATGTCATCGTGGAGAAGATAAAAGCTATCTCCAGCCGGGGCCGTCGGGTTACTGAAGGTGACTTGTACTCGATAGCCGAGAGCGAGATGGGAATCCATACCGTGGAAAAGACCCTGGACCTCCAGGACATTGCGATCATGACCGGCAACCACATGATTCCGACGGCAAGCATACGGGCGGTTGTCAATGGGCAGGAGCAGGTACACTCTGCAGTGGGAAACGGCCCGGTCGATGCAGCCCTCACGGCAATCCTCGGGATCGTCCCTTCCACCATCCAGCTCAAAGAATTCGCGATTGAAGCAATCTCCGGGGGTTCCGATGCAGTCTGCCACGTAACCATCGGGGTTGAGGATCTCCAGGGCCATACCTACGATGCGAGCGCCGCGGGTGACGATATCGTCATCACCTCGGTCGAAGCAATGGTGAACGCCATCAACCTTGCAGAGCGGATGGGGAAAAACCGGAACGGGAAAAAATAACCTTTTAAAAAATTTTAAGGTAGCAAAAAAGGTGCGACTTATTCTGCAACCGGGGGCATCTTGCCCTCGATTGCTGCCTTTACCTGTGCCTGCAGCTGCTCAAATTTCTGCTGGAGCATCTTTTCCTGTTTCTCGAGGGATTTAACCCGGAGTTCGAGGCTCTCGGTCTTTTCGGTCAGCTTCCCGGTGACGTGCTCTTTTGTCTGCTGCATCATCACCGTGCCGACACTCATGTAGATCTTGCCGTCTTCGGGAATCTCCTTGAGCTCTTCCATGGCCCGCTTTGCCTCGCGGACTGCCATCTCGAACTGGGTCTTCTGGGAGAGAACGGTCTGCATCTGCTGCTGGATCTGCTGGAGCATTGCTATCTGGTTCTGCATTTTGGGGGATAGGGAACTCATACCGACTTGCACCTCGTATACCAGAACATGTGGGCCGCAAAGGTCTATAAGAGTTGTTCTTGCGTATCAGCGGTGTAATGAGATCCTGCGAGATAGTTCTTATATATAAATATTGTCTGAATTAAATTAAAAAGAATAGACTGATATAGTGGAATTTCCAGAGTAATTACCATCCAAACCCGCTCTTCCGGTGAGCTGCGCATGATCTCGGTCCTCTATGTGGATGACGAACCATCACTTCGGGATCTTACTCGCGCTTTTCTTGAGCGGGAAGCCGGGGTCTCGGTCGTAACCGCAGATTCCGGTGAGGAAGCGCTGAAATTCCTTGATACTTCATCCTTCCATGCGGTTGTCTCCGATTACCAGATGCCATCCATGAACGGCCTGGACCTTTTACAGGAGATCCGGGCCAGGCATAACGGACTCCCGTTCATCCTTTTTACCGGGAAAGGCCGGGAAGATGTCGCAATTGCAGCGCTCAACCGGGGTGCCAGTTTTTATCTCCAGAAAGGAGGCGACCCGAGAACCCAGTACGCAGAACTGGTCCATATGATCCGGCAGGCAGTCCGGCACCAGGAGATGGTGAAAGAACTCCGCGGGAGCGAGGACCGGCTCAAGCGCGTCCTGGAAGGAACCCAGGATGGTTTCTTTGACTGGGATCTTGCGGGAGATCATGCCACTGCAAGCCCCCGGGTCTATGAATTACTGGGGTATGGCACGGACGAAATTACGGCTACCGATATCTTCAGGGCGAAACTCGTTCATCCGGATGATGTCGGGAGGGTGCTTCAGGCCTGCAGGGACCACTGCTCCGGGAAGACGCCCCAGTTTAACGAGGAATACCGGCTGCGTACCAAATCCGGAAGTTATGTCTGGGTAAACGTCCGTGCCCGCGTAGTCGCTTATGAGAAAAACGGTAATCCGCTCCGTATCTCCGGGGCTCTCACCGATGTAACAGAACGAAAGAAGGCCGACGAATCCCTGGTCCAGCTGAACCAGCGTCTCACCCTCATCAACAGCATCACCCGCCATGATCTTCTGAACGATCTCACTACTATCCTGGGATACCTCACCGTCCTCGAAGAAGCAGGAAGCCTTGAAGAGGTGCAGAAATACCGGGTGAAGATTGAAGAGAGTACGCGAAAAATGCGCAGCCACCTGGATTTCGCCAGGGATTACCAGGAGATCGGGAAGAAACCCGCCCAGTATATTCCCCTGGAAGGAGCGATATCCCGTGCACTCATCGGGATCGATCTTACCAACATGAAACTCCGGGTCGAGCTGGACGAGTTTGAGATCCTTGCAGACTCTCTTATCGAAAAGGTCCTCTCCAACCTTGTCGATAACGCAAAACGGCATGGCGGGAGTTCCCTGACGACCCTGAGGGTTACGTACCGGGAGACCGAAAAAGGGCTTACCCTGATTATCCAGGATGACGGGGACGGAATCCCTCATTCCGAGAAGAGTCTCATATTCCAGAAAGGGTTCGGGAAAAATACCGGCCTCGGCCTTTTCCTTGTACGGGAAGTGCTCCAGATCACCGGAATCACGATAGAAGAGACCGGTGAACCCGGGGTGGGTGCCAGGTTCGAAATCACGATCCCTCCGGGGGGTTACCGGAGAAAAACCCCCTGCGAATCTTCTGCGATATAAAAACAGAGACTTTATCCTATCCGAAGATCCGAAGATCCGGCTAATCCGGATTACCGTGATTCTGCAGTGTCGAGCATCTCATCGGCGACATTCACCAGTCGCAGCCACATGTTGAGCGAGGCCCTGAGCGCAGGAAGATCCTCTGCCTGTATCGTGAGAACGAGGGTATCTGCACCCTCCAGCCGGACCGATGCTGCCGAACGCGGATTCACTTCGCTTTCTGTCTCGGGAAAAACAGACCGGTACAGGGCAGGGGCATGCAGGGTCGTGAAACGGAAAACTGCTTCATGCTCCATACGGGACCATCCGGCAGAAAAACCGTTTTTTCTGGGGGCCGTCAACGATGCAGGTATCCGGATTGGTCTCCATACCGGTGGTACAGACCGGGATGAGTGGTGTAAGCGCAGCGTACTTCCCGGGTTGCGGTGTCCCGAGCCCGTGTATTGCAGTATCCGTCCTGTCATCTATACGTACAGACAGAATCAGGTAATCGCCAACCAGATCTTCATCCGTGAAGAACTGGACACGGGTACCTCCCGTTTCCTGTGTAAAAATAATGATATGGGTGTCGCGTGTGAAGAGGTCGGAGAGGCCCATCTTCCCGCGCGTTACGAACTCACTCCCGGTTGCCATTGCAAATGCCCGGGCCAGGGTTCGTATTTCCGGAATTGCTTTTCTTGAAGTTGTAACGAGGGTCATCGAGCCTTCAGCTCTTTGATCGCAGCGCCACGTTCCTTGAAGAGGATCCGGTGGCCGCAGTACGGGCACCGGACATTGACGTCAATCTCGACTTTCTGCTTGCACCGGGCACACTTGTAGTTTCCAGCCATCGGGTCGTTCAGGCCCCCTTCTCCAGGGTGCGCTCGATAGTCCGGAGAGCAACCTTCAGGGCCGGAGTCTGCGGCTGGAAGGCTCCGCCTGCAAAGGTGTACCCGCACTTACGGCATGCCCAGATCCCGGTTCCTTCGCGCTTGACGGACATCGTGTCACACTTCGGGCAGAGGTGGTACGCGCGGGAAATCTTTTCCATCTCGGCGACTCTCTTTCTTACGAAACGACCGTACCGGCAGCCGAAACGTCCTGAACTTCCGGTAACTTTTCCTTTTGCTTTCTGGTTTGATTTGCTCATGATGATAACCACTGAAACTATCTTATCTCATTTGTCTTCCAGTTTAATATATCTGATTGAGTATCTTGACTGTTGCTTCGCCCTTGCTGACCTTGTTGATCAGATCGTAGAAATCGTTCTGGATTCCTGCAGGGATCCTGACAACGCAGATCCAGGACCCGTCTTTCTGCCATTCATCTTTCTCCATGGTCCCTGCAGCAGCGATGTCCCCGTACGCTTTTGCAGCATGGTCGGCCGGTATCTTAATGGCAAGGCGCAGTTCCTCGAACCGTATCGGGAGGAGGGGCCGGAGGGCTTTTACGACTTCCTTCACCTGCTCGTCGACATGCTTGAAGGGGTCGATACTTACCCGCGCTTCTTCCATTGCCATCTCAATGCGGGCAGGCGGGTGCGGAAGGTTGGTCTGGGGGTTTATCGCGTTTCGCGAGATGAAGGTGATCACCTGGCGGCGTTTCTCTTCGACCATATGCTTGCGCTGCTCGGCGGTCAGGTGGATCTCGCCTTTTACGATGATCCGCTTTGCCACGGTAGGAAAATCCGTGGTCTGGAAGACTTTTTCGAGCGCTTCGTCGGATGCCCGGGTGCCCCGGGCGGAATTCCCAAAGACGTAGAGCGCAGCGACCACGTCTTCTATGTTGATATCCTCTCCCTGGCGGATCCGTGCAGCCTGTTTCGGATCGACGAGAAGCTCGAACCGCTCCCCGTGACTCTCAAGACGGGCCACCACCGCCTGATCAAGAGGAATCATTCCTGAACCCCCTTAAAGACCTGATTTCTCAACAACGGACGCCACTTCTTCCCGGGACATCTTGCGGAAGGCCGGGTTTTCGAGTCCGATTACCCCGATTTCGACCGTGTTCATATCGAACTTTCCTTCGGTCGCGGAGTGGAGGGCTTTAATCCCCATCTGGATTGCATCCCGGATAGTGAGGTCTTCGCGGTATTCTTCCTCAAAGATTTTCATGACCGCAGGGCGGCCGATGCCAATCCCGGTAGCCTTGTATTCCTGGAGGGTCCCGGAGGGATCGGTCTCAAAGAGCCGGGCCTGCCCGTCACTGACCCCGGCAATCAGGAGCGCGGTACCGTACGGCCGGGCTCCCCCGAACTGGGTATAGGTCTGCATATGGTCGCAGAGTTTCTTTGCAAGGGCTTCGACTTCCATCTGGTCCCCGTAGGTGACCCGGTTTATCTGGCACTCGATCCGTGCCCGGTCAACGAGGGAGCGTGCGTCCCCGACAAGACCGGAAGAGGCCACTCCGATGTGTTCGTCGATTTTAAAAATCTTCTCGATTGAGGAAGCTTCCAGGAGTTTGGAGTTCACGCGCTTGTCGACGATAAGGACGATGCCGTCCTTTGCCTTGATGCCGACAGCGGTTGTCCCGCGCTTGACTGCTTCCCGTGCATATTCAACCTGGTACAGTCTCCCGTCCGGACTAAATACGGTGATTGCCCGGTCATATCCCATCTGGTATTGTGGCTGCATGTAAACTACTCCTTCAGGTTTGCGAGTTCCTCTTCCGTGAAAAACAATAGCTCCGTATTTTTAAATCCCTTTTCTATCAGGTCAGCGGTACGGCCCGCCCTGGCTGCGATGACCCAGGTCTTCCCGCGAAGGAGAAACGACCGTTCATCGGATGTCCCGTTTTCAGGCGCAGTCTTGATCTTGTCCCTGAGGCTTTTTATAGTGCCGGATGTGACAAGCGTGCGCAGGGCGATTCTCATCTCCCCGCAGGAAGTCACGGTCGCGAGCGCAGTACAGAGATCCTCTTCATGCCCCCGCACTGCCCGGACAATTGCGTACCCGTTCTCTGCATATACAACTGCAGGCTGGATGCCGGAAGCGCCCGAATCTCCCCAGAGCGAGGTGACGGCTTCGCTCACGGCACGATACAGTTCCTTTGGATCGGGACAAAAGCCGGCAGGGTCCACCCGTACCAGGACATAGCGCCGGTTGGTACGGAGCGTGGGCGGAAGATGGCTCACGGGACCACCACCCGTACCGGAGAATCCCCTTCCAGAATCCGATTCATCGTGCCGAACGCGTTCCCGATCTCATCAGGGCTCATCCCGAAGAGCGCACAAAGTCCGGTGATATCCCGGACGGAACGCTGTTCCAGGACCGAGCACGCATGCGAGGAGATGGTGAGCGGGAATCCGTAGTGCCTCTGGAGTACCAGGATATCCTGGTAGCGCTGGAGCACTTTCTGCCGTGCCGTGCCCCGCAGGAAAAGGAGCGGTCGCATGGAGAGATCGATTGCAACTCCCCGCTCTGCCGCCATACGGGCGGTTATGTGATCAAAAGATCCCCGGTCGGTCTTGTACAGGTGGCGCAGGACATTCACTTTCCTCTGGGTAATAACGGTGCGGTTAAAGGAATTGTCCCCTGCGTTCACGAAAACGATCCCGGCATCCCTCTGCAGTTTTTTCAGGGTCCCGAGAAGCCCTTTTACCGCATTTTCCTGGATAACGGTGCCGGGAATAATACGGACATTCCGGTGTTCTGACTGCCCGCTCCCGATTGCGACAATTCCGGTGAACCCGAGGCTACGAGCCAGGTCCGCCATTCTCAGTACTGAAGAATCTCCGGCAGGGTATGGGAATACGCAGGCGTCGGTGCAGTCCATTATCGTACCTGTGGGAGAAAAAAGAGTAAAGTTATTTGCCCTGGTTCTTGTGGGACCGGATGCTGGGGAAGGTCTTTTCGGTACCGATACCCCGGCTCCTCATCCCCCGGCCCTTCCGGCCTGCGCTGGTCTTGCCGCGCTCTGCCCGTCCCCGGTGGGTCGGGTTCGTGAGCCACTTGAGGGTCGGATCGTTCGCGACGGACGGGTGGTGACTGTCGACGATGATGACCTCGAAGTATTTCTGTTTCCCGTCTGCTCCTACCGGGTAGGAGTTGAGAACTTCCATGTTCGGGTATCTCTTGGAGACACGCTCTTCAGCGATGCGCTGGAGGCTCTTTCCCGGGGTAAGGCGGTTCACACCCATGCGGGCGCTGCGGCGTGCGCGGACGTACCGGGAGGCACGGCGGCCACCACGGCGGATCCGGATCCTTGCAACAGCGATTCCCTGTTTTGCCTTGTAGCCGAGGGCACGTGCCCGGTCGATGCGGGTCGGGTGAGCGACGCGCACGATGCTTGCTTCGCGGCGCCATTCCTGCATCCGGTTCCAGAGGAGCTTCTTTACCTCGCTCTCTGCCGGCTTCTTCCATGCCTCGCGTACGTAGGCATACATTGACTTTGCCATGTGAATTTTCACCTCAGGTTCGGCACGTTTCCGTGCTACATTCCTTACGGGACGGATCCCGTGTTCTTTATTACATTATCCGGGACCCTATTAAAAGAGTGGTGCCGGGAACTCCGGGATTCCGTGTCCGGGGTCTGCCGTTACTTTACCGCCCCTTCAATCGTTATAGTCTTCTCTTCAAGTGGAATTGATGTTCCTGATTTTGCGAGAGCCTTGTCCACCACGTACCGTACTCCCCCGCAGCAGGGGACTTCCATGTGAAGGATGGTGATCGACCGGATCGTGTGCCGGGTGAATATCTCTGCAAGTTTGTCGATGTATCCTTCAATATCTGCATCCAGTTTCGGGCAGAAGATGATCAGGATCCTGCCCTTCAGGAACTCTTCATGGAATCCCGGATACGCGAACGGGACACAGTCGGCTGAGATGAGGAGATCCGCATTATCGAAATACGCGGCCGCCGGGTTCAGGAGCGCCAGCTGGACCGGCCATTGCCGGAGTTCGGACGACGTGGAGCCGCCGGTCGGTTGCCGGGGAAAACCGGATGGCCTGTCCCGGGGGATTGCCCGTGCCGCTGATCCGGGACAACCGGAAAAGGGATGACGGGTTTGAGGATCCGGTGGGCATTTCCCAGCCGGGGATGGTCCGGAGGATCCGGATCCGTCCCGCACCTTCTTTTCCGGCGGCACATGATCGGGTACAGGTATCATGTTTTCCAGCAGGTATTCGATAGCTTCGTTGTAGAACCCGGTCTGGCCGTGGCCTGCCAGGTGTTCGAGATGTGCCCTGATGACCGGGGCCCCCTGCTTTACGATATTTTCCATGACGGTTTTCTCATCGTACGGGACAGCTTCGCGTTCGATGACCGAGATTGCTCCCTCCGGGCAGGTGCCGATGCAGGCGCCAAGGCCATCGCAGAAGAGATCGCTGACCAGGCGGGCTTTTCCTTCGATGAGCTGGAGCGCTCCCTCCGGGCAGTCTGGAATACACTCGCCGCAGCCCGTGCACTTATTTTCATCGATACTGATGATCTTCCGTTTCATGGTCACTCCTGACCGTGCATCTTCTTCCAGGAAGTATCAATCTTCCGGAAGAGGAAAAACCTGATCCGGACCCTGCGGTTTTTCCAAACCATGGAGTTTACGTGGGTTTTCCAAGAGATTCCGGTCACTGCTCTCCTTCCGGAAGAGGTTCAGGTTGTTCTGCCGGACCATCTGCACGGCCCTCCGAACCTTTTATCCGCATGAATATTTCACCAGATATACATTACCCGGCCCGGAACGGATGCTCTCCTATGATCTCCGATATGCAGTCGCTTACCCTCATCTTCTTTCTGGTAACGTGGTTTGTCGCCCTCATGCTCTTTATTTACTGGAAAACCCAGAAGACGTATGACGGGTTCAGCCACTGGACCTGGGGGTCCGTCCTGCTGCCGTCAGGTTTTCTCCTGATCACGCTCTCTGCGTCTTTCCTGTCGGAAATTCTGCTTGTTGTCTCCTATATACCCATCATACTGAGTGCAATGATGCGGCTGGACGGGACGAGCAGGTTTATCCGGTCCAAACCATTGCCTCTCTTCTGGTACGGCATCCTCATCCCGGTTTTCCCGATTCTCCTGTATTTCACCTATATCCAGGATTCGTTTACCGCCAGGACCCTGATCCAGTTCGTAGTGATAACCCCCCTCCTCTTTATCATCGGTATCATAGCGCTCCGTTCAGAAAAACGGGAGAACCGGATCATCAATTACTGCTTTGCAGCCACGGTGATCCTGTGCGGTATTCTGGAAATAATCCGATCAGTCCAGTGGATCCTGAATGGTCCCCCTTCGTATGGCAGTGTTGATAATTTCACGAATATCGTCTTCGTTTCAGCCCTGTTATTGGATATCCTTGCGACCGGATTTTTCCTGATGCTCAACCTGGTCCGGGCCCGGAGGGATCTCACGGCAAGCGAGGAGCGGTTCCGCTCTCTTGTTGAGACTACGAGCGATTTTATCTGGGAGGTGGATGCGGCAGGGGTCTATACCTATGCCAGCCCGAAGGTGTACGATCACCTGGGATACCGGCCGGAAGAACTGATTGGCAGGACACCGTTCGATCTTATGCCTCCGGGGGAAGCGCAGAGAATACGCGGGGAATTTACGAGACTTGCTCATTCAAAACTGCCGATTCACTCCCTTGAGAACCTTTGTCTTCACAAGAGCGGGGTTCCTGTGATCCTTGAGACAAGCGGAGTTCCCTGGCTGGCGGGAGATGGATCCCTCATCGGGTACCGTGGTATTGATCGGGACATAACCGGGCGCAAAAAAGCCGAGGAGGCGCTCCGGGAGAGCAAGGCGCAGCTGGCGCTCGCGATAGAAGGCTCCGGGGTCGGGTTCTGGGACTGGGATATCGAGACCGGTGTGGTGCGGGTCAACGAACGATGGGCTGAAATTGCAGGGTACACTCTTTCTGAAATCACCCCTGTTACCATTGATACCTGGAACGCCTTCTGCCATCCCGATGACCGTCTCCGATCCGAAGAACTTTTACGGAAACATTTCTCAAAGGAAACCCCCCGCTACGAATGCGAAGCCCGGGTCCGTCGCAAGGATGGGCAATGGGTCTGGATACTGGACCGGGGAAAGGTTGTCGAATGGGACCCGAATGGCCGCCCGATCCGGATGACCGGGACGCATCTTGACATCACGGAACGCAAACAGGTGGAGGAAGCGCTCCGTACGGTAAATAAAAAACTCAACCTGCTGTCAGGAATCACGCGGCATGATATCAGGAACCAGCTGACGGTACTCGGCTCCTGTCTGGATCTTAGCGAAGAGACTATCGATAACCCGGCTGAACTCCGGAAATTATTGAAAAAGGAACAGGATGCCGCGGACGCCATCGGACGGCAGATAAACTTTACCCGGGACTACGAGGATCTTGGTGTACACTCCCCGGTCTGGCAGAACGTGCATATGCTTGCCAGGAACGCGGCTGCTGCACTTCCGATGGGATCTGTCGGACTTGATATCGGGTGCCCCGGGCTTGAAGTATTTGCCGATCCCCTCCTCGAAAAAGTATTCTATAACCTTATCGACAATTCCCTGCGCTATGGCGGGGATGCCCTGACGGGAATCAGCGTCACTGCAGGTAATTCGGGTGAGGATCTCCGTATCATTTTTGAAGATGACGGGACCGGCATCAGCCCCGGGGATAAGAAGCAGCTCTTTACCAAAGGGTTTGGCAGGCATACCGGTCTCGGCCTTTTCCTTTCCCGGGATATCCTTTCCATTACGGGCATTATGATCACCGAGACCGGGGAGCCGGGCCGGGGAGCACGGTTTGAGATCGTGGTGCCAAAAGGAGCGTACCGTATTGCCGCTACGGACCGGGCTGCCGGATAAGTTGATTCGGAATACTTTTTTTAGTGAAAGTCAGCGGTGGATGATGTTCATCTCTTTCTTTCTCTTTCTCTATGCGGCTGCATACAAAGGAAACCGTTCCGGAATAAAAAAAGTGTGCGAGCCGGTATTTATCCGGATTTTTATTTCAACCCTGTGAGGAAAAGTTCCTGACAGAAATTAATTCCGGCAGGTTGCCCAACTATTTTGAAAATCTGTCACCCGCGTTGACAATTCACCTGAACAAAATTTAAATTTTTCCGGTGATAATCCTCATCCTCATGCAGGCTTTTGAATACAGGTGCGTGTCCATCCTGGGTCTTGGGGACTCCACAACCCGGGTTCTGAATGAGTACGGCAAAGACGGATGGGAACTTGTCTGCGTATCCGGAATCTGGCATTATTTCAAACGTCCCCTCAGCGATCTGTAACCGTATTTCAGAAACAAAAAATCCGGGGATTCTTCTTTTCTTTCTCCGGGCTTACTTTTCATATCCATCAGGGAAGAATCGGTAATCCTGCCAAAAAGAATGGCCCGGCATGATCCGAACTCCCGGGAACCAGAGCTTGTTCCGGAAAGTACCTGGTAAACCCGGTTCTGGACGAGACCCCTTTATATACTCAATTCTACCGTCGGTACAAACCAGCCCCGTAAAGGCCCCTTACGGGCCCGATCTCGTGCCCGGATAGGGAAACTATCGATCCGGAAATCTGAAGGCGTTAAAACGCGTCTATTTGAGCCGATTTTAAAGTCGTTTAATCGCATATTTTTGAAAAATAACCGATTAAATCAATATTTTCCGTCGGCGTCAACATCGTTTCCTGTGGAACCCGGAAATGACCCGGAAAATAAGGCAATCCGGGGCTGAATTGAGCCTGGATTCCTCGTGGGGAGGGGCAGTCCGGATGGGGGGGGTCCCGGACCTGATCCGGTGTTCCTGTCCCGAAAGGGGGAAGTATCCCGGTCATGCAATAGCCATTCGAAGGAGGATCGATGAATAACCTATCGGGATTGGGCCCGGGAATACACCCTCAAAACCTCCCGGGCCGGGATTACTGCCCCCTCGTTTTCACGGGAATAGGATGACCGCAGCAATTTTTTCACTCAACGCCAGCAATAAAAAAACCAATTCCCTACACACAACCATGAACCCGGTGCAAACAGGGGCAACAAAATCCGTACAACAGGACTTGAGGCACCATCCATGATTTCCCGACAGGCGGGATGCATCGTCCTCCTCACGATCGTTTTTTTCACGGGAATTGCATCCGGACACCAGACCTGGACCATACCGGACTCGGGAACCGTGACGATTGGGGAGACCGTCTCGCTCGCTGCCGGAAGCAGCCATGCCTGGGGACGATCCGAAGAAATTCCGGAAGGGTTTATGGTCGTGGTTGTATCAGATCAGGACGGGAACCGGGAAGTTCGCACCGGAGAGGAGGCTGCAATTTCCGGACTGTACCGGGTATTCAATTATACGATCAAAAATACCGGGCTGTACCGGGTCACCCTGTATCATACGGAAGGCTCCTGGACCCATATCGTTACGAACCCTCCTGACACGCAAGGGGGGTTATGGATCAACCGGAACCTTGACGATATCGATATCGGCCAGCTCCCGAAAACGAACTGGTCCGACGCATGGTATATCGAGACATCGTATCCCGTGCACTGCTTTTCAAAAACATTTCTTGTATCGGGAGATGCGGATTTTTCCCTGGCAAGCCAGCCGGTCCGGTCCACGTTCGATATAATTCCCGAGACGGATATCCGCAAAGCAGGCAGCGGGGATTTTGTCGTGAGGGTTCTCTATAAAGGTGCCCCGCTCTCCGGTATTGGCATCGAGGCAGCAATGCCGGATCGCGATGAGACCCTGGTAACTGCGACCACCAATATCTCGGGCCGGGCCGTCCTGCCGCTGAACCGGTCCGGAACCTGGATCATCAAGGCCGATACCGGGACAGACGATCGGATCGTTTCATTCCTGGATCTTCAGAAAGGCCCCCGGGCATCCGGGAAAACCCCGGTGGGACCGGTCTACCGGTACACCCTCGTGCTGCGATCCGATTATTCCGGTACTTCCCCTGTCGGATCTGATCGAAGATGATTTTCGCTCAATGCCCGGCTCTTTTCCCGGTGCGAAGGGTTATTCCTGAACGGAAGTGCGGGGTATTTTTTTCACGGCCCGGACGAAAAGTATCCTAAGGTTTTCCTACCGGAGCATCTCAATGGTTTTTTCCCTCAGAACAGAGCGGCTGATCCTGGAAGACATGACCGGACAGGATCTTGAACATATGCGTAAGATTGCCTGCGATTCCCGGGTTATGAAATACGTGTTCATCTGGCTCGAGAACGAAGAACAGATCGCCGGTTTCGTGCAGCATGCAATCGAAGAATCCGAACGGGCTGACCGGCATGATTACCACCTTGCGATACGGACCCCGGAGACCCGGGACTTTGCCGGTTTTATCCTGCTTGAGATCGATCCCAAACAGCCGACAACTGCCGAAGTGGGGTACATCCTCCTGCCGGAATACTGGTCGTCAGGCTATGCCCAGGAAATTCTCCGGGCTCTGCTTGCATTCGGGTTCGGGGAATTATCCCTGCACCGGATCTACGGGAAGTGCGATGAGCTCAACACGGCGTCGGCCCACGTCCTGGAAAAGGGCGGGCTTACGTACGAAGGCACGATCCGCGAGCATGTCTGGCTCCGGGATCACTGGAGATCGACCCGGTATTACGGGATGCTCGCAGAGGAGTACTGTGCCCGGAATCCGGGGTTTAATCCGTGTTCTGCCCGGAGGGGCTCTCCCGGGTCTTGTTGATCGCGTTGCGTTTCTTCCCGGCTTCGGAGAATAGTCGGAATACCGTTTCAGGATCCCGTGATGCATGGTCAATTCCGGTTTCTTTTCCGTTGACAGCTGGCGGAGAAATGAGCTCGCGAACCGTACGGAGTCCGGCATCACCACAAGATTGCTGCGTTGTTCCGGATCATCCAGCGATCCCGGTATGGGTACAGGGTTGTGCCGGGCTGTCCGGTCGGATGGACTGATGCAGAAACCTGTGGCACGGGCGTCCCTCCCGGATCCTCGGATTCCGATCGCGGGGCCCTGGATATTCTCTACAAAATTCATTTTCATCCATTGATTATCGCTACTGAATAGCAATTGATTTATGATAGCCCCTTGACAAAATGTCGAACATAATAATCTTGAGGTTGATCTTTGGGGAATGATGCGCCGGCAGGACAACTGCCGGGAATGAAGAGGCTTATGGCGCAGGAATTATTTCCGGACCCGGGACAGCATGCCATTGTGGCATTGCCATGTATCCTGTCGCCTAAAGGAGCCGACGGATGGATGCGGGGTTCCGCAGGAAGACGATAGTGACATGACCGAACAGGCAGATGCAGTCTCCCGGATCCTCGGCGTACTGAAGCGTCACCCCGAGGGGCTCAACATCGTGGAGATCGCGGAGAAGACCGGCCTGAACCGCATGTCGGCCGCGAAGTATCTCGATGTGCTGACTGCGAACGAATCGGTCGAGTCGGAGACGTTCGGCAGGGCGAAGATCTACACCCTGTCCCGACGCCTGCCGGTGAGGGCATTCCTGGAACAGATCTCGAAATGCTACTGTATCACCGACAGCAATTTACGGGTTATCCAGTTTAATCACTGGCTTCCTACCATTTCCGATATACCCCCCCGGGAGATTGAGGGGGCCCTGCTTCTCGACATATTCCAGGACCGGATTGTGAACTTCGGGGAATGCCTGGCTGCATGCAGGAAGGCTGTTGCCGGTGAGGCGGGCATGGTCGTAGCCGATGATCTGGTCGGGGGGAAACACAAGTTTCTGGAGATCTACCACCTGCCCATACGGTTCCCGGATGGATCGCCTGGAATGATAGCCGTCACCCAGGAGATCACTGACAGGAAACTTGTGGAGATCGAACTGCACCGGAAGGCGGAAAAGTACCAGAGAATGGTGGAGCACCTGGTGCATGTTGTTGTCGAGACCGATGCGGCCGGTATCATTTCCTATGTAAGCCCCCGGGCTGCGGAATGGGGGCTCCTCCCTGGTAATCTTTTTGGCCGGCCGTTTTGGGACCTCGCCGTGCCGGAGGACCGGGAGGGTGTACGGAGAGGTCTTTCTGCCATGCAGCGATCCTTGCAGGGAACCGTCAGATTCCGGGCCGCTGCAACGGGTGGCCGGATGCTTCGGCTCGAAGCGGACTGCCGGGCGATCATCGATGCGTCCGATGCATGCACGGTGATTGTTGTCATACTGCGGGATGTGACGGAAAAGGACGGGCAGATGCAGAAAGGACACCGGCATGTCGGGGAGCAGCGGGAAACTGGGGGGACCGGCTCAGTGATTATCACCGAAAAATTACTTCGTGTTCTTAATAAACTCCCCTTCAGAGTAATTACCAACAGGATCCCTGCGGTTTCAGACTTTTCATGCATTCCACCGGCCGGCAGCAGGATCTTTTCCGGGACCTTTGAGAGATTATGACACAGGTGAGTGGGGTATGTCGGGGATGGTGCATTGCCGGTGCACTGATTGTAATTATCCTCTTTGCACTTGCGGCACCGGTGGATGCGGGGATAATCACGCTTGATTCCACGGGAGGCGATGACAGCAGTGCAATCATGAATGCAATTGCACTGGCAGGTACGGGCGGCATCGTGATCCTGAACCCGGGTACGTATTATGCGCATAATGTTTCCGTGAGCAATAGTATCACCATCCAGGCCAACACGTCAACCGGTGCAGGTTCCGGCGGAACGATCATCGATGCCCAGTCTCTCGGCAGGATTTTCAATGTGACCGGCGGATACACCCTTACTATTGACAACCTGACGCTCCGGAACGGGAAGGCTCCGAATGGCTATCCTGCAACATATGCTAATCCGGGAGGTACTGGAGGATCCGGGGGATGCATAAATTCCGACAGTCTGGTCACCGTAACATCATCCTACATCCATGACTGCCGCGCTGGCACGGGCGGAAATGGCTATCCCGGCCCGAACGAAATGGATGCAGGTACTGTTGGTGGCGATGGCGGCAACGGCGGTGCAATTTTCACAAGCGATGAGGCAGTCATCAATGCAACGACTATCTCGTATTGTTTTGCTGGAAACGGCGGCCCGTATGGAACATACTATTCGGGCACCGGAGCCACCGGGGGAATGGGCGGGGCCATTTATTCTATGAATAACCTGACCGTCAGTTCGTCTTCCATTACAGACTGTGCTGCGGGAAATGCAGGCACCAGTCCGGCTGACGGGGGGGCTGGAGGAAACGGCGGGGGCATATATGCCGCCAACTATACGTATCCCGTCAGTTACTTCAACATCAGGTTCACGACGATTACCAACTGCAGTGCAGGGAAAGCTGCCAATGCCGGTACTACTTCCGATGACGGAGGGAATGGCGGCAGCGGCGGCGGCATTTATTCAACCTGGCCGGGAACCGTAAATTCGTCCACGATCTCAAACTGTAAAGCAACAGCCCGGGGCACGAACACCGGAGGTACCGCCGGGAGTGACGGTATGGGTGGCGCTTACGGGGGATTCAATTACGGGGGAGGACTCACCCTGGAAAATTCAACCCTTACCGGGAACTGGGCCCCGGTCGGGGGTGCCATCGGTCTCGAAGGCCAGGGGCACATGAAGGTGACGTCATCAAATATTTCCCTGAACTCGGCATCAACCTGGGGTGCCGTTTACTACTGGGGAGATACGCTTTTTGCGGACTCGTCAACTTTTACCGGCAACACGGGCGGGGTAATTGAAGTATATACCGGTTACCTGCACCTGAACCGTTTTTTCAATAATACCGGGACAACCGTTTACTGCCCGTACGACACGACCATGATCGAAGCCCAGAACAACTGGTGGGGAACGAACAGCGATCCTTCGGGATACAAATACGGAAATGTCACGTATTCCCCCTGGCTGGTGCTCGGGGCTATTGCCGACCCGTCAATTGTCAACCCTGGCCAGAGTTCGGCAATCCGTGCGAACCTGACGTTCAACAATATCGGGGAGGATACTTCTGCTGACGGCCATGTTCCCGATGCAATCCCGTTTACGTTCGCGCTCACGGCCGGCAGCGGCACCGTCGCCCTCTCCTCCGGAAGATCCGTGTCAGGCATGAACGCGACCCTGTTCTCTCCCTTGGAGAACGGTATCTCCACAATCCGCTCCACCGTTGACGGGCAGAGCGTGTATGCCGATGTCATTGTCTCGGTCATTGCCTCGTTTACCGGAACTCCCGTCTCCGGTCAGGCTCCCCTTGCGGTCCGGTTCAACGATACCTCCGGCAGCAGTACGCTCCTTTCGTGGAACTGGAGTTACGGCGATGGGATCTGGTTCAACACCTCGGACCCCCTGCAGAGCAATGCGACCCATACGTATTCCTCTCCCGGCGTCTATACGGTCTCCCTGACGATTGCGGATGCCGCAACCAGCAACACGTCCACGCGGGCAGACTATATCTCTGTTCTCATCCCGCCGCCATCCGTAACCGGCATAACGCCATCGACCGGGCTCAACACGACGAGTGTCAGGATTACAAACCTGGCCGGCGCCTACTTCAACACGACGCACACGCCGGTATCGGTCAGGCTGAACCGGACCGGCCAACCGGATATCCCGGGAACCGGTATCTCTGTCGTGGACAGCACGAATATCACCTGCACGTTCAACCTGACGGGCCAGAAGGGAGGTGCATGGAACATCATTGTTACGAACCCGGACGGTCAGGAGGGAACGAATGCTTCGGTAACGTTCACCATTATCGGTGTGATCCCTGCACCGGTGCTGACCGGGATCAGCCCGGCATGGGGCGTCAACACATCGGACACATCGGTGACGATAACCGGAACTGAGTTCAATACCACGATTGTCCCGGTCGTGAATCTCACGAGGACCGGGTACGCGAATGTCACGCTTCCGGTTGTGAGCGGTACCAGTACATCGCTCGTGAGGACCGTGCCCGCCCATACCGGTGCCGGAATCTGGGATGTTGTCGTTGTCAATCCCGACGGGAAGGAAGGGAAGAATGCGGGGGTCACGTTCACGGTCATAGATCCGGATTCTCCACCGTCCGTAACCTCGGTCAGCCCGTCGTCCGGTGTAAACACCTCATCGACTCCGGTGACGATAACCGGGATCGGGTTTAACAGCACGGTTGCACCGGTCGTGAACCTGTCGAGGGCCGGGTACAGCAACGTTTCGCTGAACGCGACGAACATGAGCGGGATCTCGCTTACGGCAGCCATCCCGGCCGGGCTGATTCCCGGTATCTGGAACGTGACAGTTATCAACCCGGATGGGAAGGAAGCGGCGAATGTATCTGTAACATTCTCCGTTGAACGGGCCCCTGTACCGTACCCCACGGTCGAGGCCGGATCTTCCGATGATCCCATGGCTTCCGGAAGATCGAGTTCCTATACGGCCTCTTCCCCAGGGGCGGCCGCGGGCGGGACAATGATGTTTCCCATCAATGAACCGGTAACCTCGAATGCCCCGGCAGCCATTATTTCCGTCTCGATTGTCCCGTCAGATACCCTGGGCGCCACGGATATTATTGTTGCAGATGCCGGTGCAGTCTCCCTTGATTCGCTTTCCGGCCGGACGATTGCCGGGATATACGGGATCGAACTCGCAGGAGTGAACCCGTCGTCAGTCAGCCAGGGTACGATCGCGTTTGCGGTATCCGGCTCCTGGCTCACGGCCCACGGACTGAAAACAAGCGATATCCTCATCATGCGGAACCATAACGGTGCCTGGACCGGCCTCCCGACGACATTCGACCACCAGACCGGGGATACGTACTATTTCACCGCGATAACGCCCGGATTCTCGTACTTTGCCATAACAACCCGGGTTAATACAACGGTGTCGGCCACGACTGCAGACGATGCCCCTGCACCAACGGTTGTCAGTACCCGGACTGCAGGTATACCGGTAACCGTAACCGCGTCTCCCCTGTCAGTGCATAGTGTAACCGCGACAAAACCCGTCACCTCACAGACTACGGCAGTACCGGCGAACGGGACCCATTCGTCGGGTTCACCCGGTATTCCGTTCCTGGCCGTTGTTGCCGGTATTGCAGGAATCTGTATCGTTGCTGCGGCAGTTGTCCTCTACCGGAAAAAGAAGTTCGATCCCCTGGGGTGAACGGTCGGGGCATTCCGGATATTTTTTTCATCGGTAACGGCCGGGTCACGGATTGCCGGGAACAGGAAATTGTCTGAAATCATTTCTGTCTGTACCCATTGATTATGAACGGGAATTAGCAATTATTTTATCATCTCCATTTACAAAAAGTCAAATATTATTATCCCGTTGTCGATCTCCGGGAAATGAGGCGCAGGCAGGAACCGGCGCCGGAAGTCATTTATTCAGGGGATGTCGTGAGGAACGTTACGGGCAATGGGACAGGGCGTCTCCGGGACGCTGCCTCACGATTGTGCCGGTACCCGGAGCTGGTATCCGGCGACGGGGTTATGCGGGATTATGGAGCAGGTGGCATTTTCATACCCAGGACAGAATGCAGTTACTGAACTTCCGGTCATCAATGCATATGAGAGAGCCAACGGGCAGAAGCGGGGTTCTGCATGAAGCGGGGGTACCATGACCGCAGAATCTGATGCAGTCTCCCGGATCCTCAGCGTGCTGAAGAATTACCCCGGCGGGCTCAACATCGTGGAGATCGCGGAGAAGACGGGCCTGAACCGGATGTCAGCTGCCAAGTACCTCGGGGTGCTGACCGCAAACGAGTCGGTAGAGGTGGAGATATGCGGGAGAGCCAAGATCTACTCCCTCTCGCGGAAGATCCCGATCACTACCTACCTGGAATACACTTCGAAACACTACTGCATCACGGACAGCAACCTCATCGTTGTCCAGCTCAACGAATGGATTCCCCGGACCGTCGGGATGGCATACGAAGATTTTATCGGCCGCTCCCTTCCGGATGTGCTACGGGGCTGTGTCGTCAACCTCGACGAATGCCGTGCCGCTATGGAGAAGGCGCTTGCCGGTGAGGCAAGTACCGTCATTGTCGAAGAGAACTTTCGGGGTCTTCACAAGTTCTTTGAGATGCTGCACATGCCGGTCCGGTTCCCTGACGGCTCGCATGGCATGATGGCGATCAGCCAGGATATCACGGAGAAAAAAATGCTTGAGATTACGCTCCGCGATGAAGGCGCCCGGTTACGGGCCCTGGTGGAGGGACTGGCTTATCCTGTCTTCCGGGCCGGCCCAGATGGCATCCTCTCTTACCTGAGCCCCCGGGTCATTGAGTACGGGTTTGTACCGGACGATTATACCGGCAGGCCATTTGCAGATCTTGCCGTGCCGGAGGACCGGAAGTCCGTGGGTGCCGGCCTCCGGGCCGTGCGGGAGTCGGGGAAGGGAACCATCCGCTTCCAGTCCTGCGGGCCGGAAGGAGGCCGGAAGGTCAGGCTGGAAGTTATCTGCACGGCGCAACGGGATCCGGATGGTACGTGCACGGGTTTTGTCGGCCTGCTAAAGGATGTGACGGGGGACGACCGTCCGGCGCGGAATCCGAGCCCCGTGCGGAAAGAATGAGGGTATGAGCCGGCGGGGAACCGGGACACCGTCAGGGGACGGCCCGGCTCAGTGATAATCACCGGAATTTTATTTCACATCCTATTTAACCCGTTTCACCAGAGATTTTTCCAGAAAAGATCCCTGCGGTTATGTTCTTCAGGAGGCGAGCCGGCCCGCAAGGGAGCCAGCGGCCCTTGGCACCGGAGTGATCGACTGGTACTGAAACGATAAAGGGATTATTCTGGTACGTAAGGGAACTTATATTCCGGTTTTTGCAGGGGGTTTTATTCTGGTGCTGGTACTTGTAGCGCCAGTCTTTGCCGGATCGATTAACCCTGCGGGTTTCAGCGCGGCTCCCGGCCTGTTCGGAACAGAGAATACAACCGGGGATATCCCGGGTCTTTTCTCCGGACCGGTACAGAACCTGAATGCCAGTGCCGGAATATCCCTCTCTGCGTTCCGGTACGATACAGCCTCGGGAACCTGGCAGTCAGAGAACGGGAACCAGCGCATCGGGATCCTGGTGACCGGGTCCGGGCACATCATTCTGTCATCTGCAAACGGTTCGGCCGGGCTGCAGCTTGCGGGAATCGGGCGGGACGGGGAACGGACTGATATCCCGGTGGTTCTCGTCCACGCAGAAGGGAACCGGCTGGAGCTGGATCGCGGGAGCATCACGGAGTGGTATGTCAATCACGGGAGCGGAATCGAGCAGGGAATGACCGTGGACTCCCGCCCCGACGGGAACGGGACGCTCCTCGTCAATTACTCCCTTACCGGAAATCTGCGGCCTGTCCTTGCCAGCCAGACGCTTGTCTTCTTTGGTGCAACCGGACCGGTCCTGAACTATGGCGGGCTTGCCGCGTACGATGCAGTCGGCCGGGAACTTCCCGCCACCCTTTCCCTCTCATCAGATACACTGACCTGGCAGATCGATGACCGGGATGCAGTGTATCCGATCGTCATCGACCCGTGGATTGCGACCCAGAAGCAGATCCTGAATGCTTCCGATGCGGCAGGAACAGGAGGTGCATGGTTTGGAAATTCCGTGGCAATTTCCGGGAACACCGCGGTCATCGGGGCAAACGCGGCAACCTTCAGCTCGAAGTCGTACGCCGGCCAGGTATACATTTTCACGGACAGCGGAGGGATATGGAGCCAGACCGCCATCCTGAATGCTTCAGATATGGATGAGGATGCCTCGTTCGGGCAATCCGTGGCAATATCAG
Source organism: Methanoregulaceae archaeon (assembly GCA_039683275.1). Lineage (GTDB taxonomy): Archaea > Halobacteriota > Methanomicrobia > Methanomicrobiales > Methanospirillaceae > JBDKRP01. The sequence continues at coordinate 25,454 of JBDKRP010000144.1, forward strand.
ATGATGGGAACACTGCGGTTATTGGCGCAAACATGGCGACATCAGGCTCAAAGCCGTATGCCGGCCAGGCGTACGTCTTCACGAGCAGTGGCGGGACATGGAGCGAGGCAGCTATCCTGAAGGCATCGGATGCGAATTCATTTGACTCGTTTGGGTATTCCGTGGCAATATCAGATGATGGGAATACCGCAATCATTGGCGCGTATGGTTTCAATAGTTCTGCCGGGCAGGCATATATTTTCACAAACAGCGGGGGAACATGGAGCCAGACTGCTATCCTGAACGCTACGGATGCCGCAGCCAGTGCCTCGTTCGGGCAATCCGTGGCAATATCAGATGATGGGAATACCGCAGTCATTGGCGCGTATGGTTTCAATAGTTCTGCCGGGCAGGCATACATTTTCACGGGCAGCGGGGGAACATGGAGCCAGACCGCCATCCTGAACGCTACCGATGCAACCGGAAATGCATGGTTTGGAAATGCAGTCACGATCTTCGGGGATACGGCTCTTGTCGGGGCTCCCCAGGTAAAGGTGAACGGGAAGGACTGGGCCGGAAAAACCTATGTTTTTAAAAAGATTGGGGGAATCTGGAGCCAGGCTGTAATTGTGACCCCGTCGGTCGCAGAAGAGAATGCTCAATTCGGGCAGTCCGTCGCAATCTCCGGAGATACCGTTCTCATCGGTGCATATTGGGCCCAGGTCGGTACGGTGACCCGGGCAGGGAAAGCCTATATCTTCAATATATCCTCTTCGGCACCGCTCGTCTCTGGAATCAGCCCGTCATCGTGGCCAAACACATCCTCTAAGAAGGTAAAAGTATCCGGAAACGGGTTTAACAGCACGGTCTCACCTGTCGTCAACCTCACCCGGACCGGCTACAGCAATATCACGATCCCGGTGAACACCTGGGACCTGGTGGACACCACGGCGTTCTATGTAACCATACCTTCCGGGAAAGAGGCCGGAGTCTGGAACGTCACCGTTATCAACCCGGACGGGGAAGAAGGGACAAATGCTTCCGTAACGTTTACCATCACCGCTCCGCCACGCCTGACCGGGATCAGCCCGGCATCCGGTGCGAATACTGCGGCAACGCTGGTAACGGTGACCGGGACCCAGTTCAACAGTACGGTCGCACCGGTCGTGAACCTGACAAAGAGCGGTTCCAGCAATATCTCCCTGACCGGAACGAACCTCTCTGCAACCTCGTTCACCGTAACGGTACCTCCGGATGCGGATGGCGGGATCTGGGGTGTGACCGTCATCAACCCGAACGGGGAAGAAGGGACAAATGCTTCCGTGACATTTACCGTCACCACTCCACCGCGCCTGACCGGGATCAGCCCGGCGTACGGTGCGAACGCCACATCGACACTGGTAACGATAACCGGGTCCTGGTTCAACAGTACGGTTGCGCCTGTTGTCAACCTGACAAGTCCCGGCAACAGGAATGTCACCCTGACCGGAACCAACCTCTCCACGACCCGGTTCACGGTGACCGTACCCAACCACAATATTGCAGCCATCTGGAATGTGACCGTCATCAACCCTGACGGGCTGGAAGGGACGAACGCTTCGGTCACCTTCTCGACAACCGATCCCCCGCCCGTGGCAGAGTTCTCGTTCGACCCGGTGGCAGGGCTCGTCCCGCTGACCGTCACCTTCACGGACAATTCGATCAATGTTCCCGAGAGCTGGATCTGGGACTTCGGCGATGGGGACGCAACCGATGCGACGATGCAGAACCCGGTCCATACGTATACCAAGGCCGGTGTATACTCGGTGACCCTGGCAGCCACAAATTACCTGGGGACCGGGACGAAAACGATACGGAAATGTATCACCGTGATGACACTTGCAGACGAGACCGCAATCCTGAATGCCTCTTCCGATGCAGCGGCCAATGATCAGTTCGGGGCTTCCGTCGCGTTCTCCCAAGACGGGAACACTGCACTTGTCGGCTCGGAATTTTTGACCCTGGGCTCGACTCCGCCCGGCAAGGTGTATGTTTTCCAGAAAAGCGGCGGGGTCTGGGGCCGGTCTGCGGTCCTGCAGGCTTCGAATGCAGCAAACAGTGACACGTTCGGGAAGACCCTGGCGCTCTCCGATGACGGGAAAACCGCACTCATCGGGGCGGATAATGCCAATGTCTCGATGAACATCTGGGCCGGCCAGGTATACGTGTTCACCAGGAATGGCGGTACCTGGAGCCAGTCTGCGATCCTGAATGCTACGGACGCAGCGGACAGCGCCCATTTCGGGGTGTCCCTGGCACTCTCCGGAGACGGAACCACCGCACTCATCGGGGCGTATTTTGCGAATGCCACCGTGGGTCCGAAGGATAGTGCCGGCCAGGCGTATATTTTCCAGAAGAACGGGAATTCATGGTCCCAGAAACAGATCCTGATTGCATCGGATGCGGAGGAGTATGACAATTTCGGGAGCTCTGTGGCACTGTCCGGTGAGACTGCCGTCATCGGCGCCCGGGGGGCTAACGGTGATGCCGGGCAGGCATATGTCTTCACGAACAGCGGAGGCACCTGGAGCGAGACTGCGATCCTGAATGCATCGGACGCGGCAGGCTGGTCCTGGTTCGGGGCTTCTGCGGCGCTCTCCGATGACGGGAATACCGCGTTCATCGGCGCTCCCTTGGCAACGGTGAGCTCGACAGATTATGCCGGTAAGGTATATTTCTTCACGAGGAGCGGAGGTACGTGGAGCGAGTCGGCGATCCTGAGCGCCCCGGAAGCAGTGGGGGACTTCAGATATTTCGGGGATACCCTGGCGATCTCCGGGGATAATGCGGTCATCTCCGACATTGGTAAAAACACCAATCCCGGCCGGGCATACGTATACCAGTACGATGGCGAATCGTGGTACAGGACGCAGGTCCTGAACGCATCGGATGCAACAGGCTACGACGGTTTCGGGTGGTCCGTGGCACTCCGGGGAACGACCGCGCTCGTCGGCGCTGCCTGGGCTACCTCCGGAACAACTGCCGATGCCGGCCAGGCGTATTTCTTCACGCTGTCATCACCGGCTCCGGTGGTGGCAGGGATCAGCCCGGCGTCCGGTACAAACTCATCGGCTACTCTTGTAACGATAACCGGGACCTGGTTCAACAGCACGGCTGCCCCGGTCGTGAGCCTGACGAGAACCGGCTGCAGTGCGATCACGATGACCGGAACAAACCTCTCGTCGACCTCCTTTACAGCGGTGGTACCGGCGAATGAACCTGCCGGTGTCTGGAACGTGACCGTCACCAACCAGGACGGACAGGCGGGAACCACACCTTCCGTGACGTACACCGTCATCGAGTCGATCCCTGCCCCCGAGGTGACCGGGATTGACCCGCCGTGGGGCATCAATACATCCGATACGTCCGTGACCATAACCGGGACCGGGTTCAATATAACGGGCACACCGGTCGTGAACCTGACAAGGACCGGGTACGCAAATGTCACGCTCGGGCTTGTCAGCGGCACCGGTACGAACCTGGTCAGGACCGTTCCGGCACATACCGATGCCGGGACCTGGAACCTGGTGGTCATCAATCCTGACGGGCAGGAGGGAACGAATACTTCGGTAACCTTCACGGTGACGGAGGTTATCCCTGCGCCGGTGGTGACCGGAATCAGCCCGTCGTGGGGCGTCAACACTTCGGATACTACCGTAACGATAACCGGGTCATTCTTCAATACTACGACCGCACCGGTCGTGAACCTGACCCGGACCGGGTACGCGAATGTCACGCTCGGCGGTGTCGGCAGTACCGGCACGGCACTTGTGAGGACCGTACCTGCCAATACCGGTACAGGGACCTGGAACCTGGTGGTCATCAATCCTGACGGGCAGGAAGGGACGAACGCATCCGTCACGTTCACGGTAACCGATGGAACGTCCCCTCCGTCAACCCCGACAACAGATACCGAAAGTTCCAGCGGGGACAGTGCGACTTCGGGACGGCCCGGTACCTATACGGCCGGTTCACCGGGAGCAACAGCGGGCGGGACGATGACATTTTCCATCAATGAGCCGGTAACCGCGAATGCTCCCTGGGCGGTAATCTCCGTATCCCTTGTGCCGTCAACAACCCTGGGCTCTACGGATATTATTGTTTCAGATATCGGTACGATGCCTCAGGGTTCGCTTTCCGGCCGGACGACCGCAGGGATCTCCGATATTACCCTGATCGGCGTGAACCCCTCATCTGTCAGCCAGGGTACTATATCGTTCGCAGTATCCGGCTCCTGGCTCACGGCACACGGACTGAAAACCGGTGATATCGTCATCCTGCGAAACCATGACGGTGCCTGGACCGAACTCCCGACAACGTTCGACCGCCAGGACGGAACGACGTACTACTTCACCGCGACAACGCCGGGATTCTCGTACTTTGCGGTGACTGGCCGGATAGCGTCGACTGCAACCGCGACACCGACCAACGCAACTCTGTCGTCTTCCGTAGTATCCACGGCAATACCGACCCTGGCTGCCAAAACAACGACAAAAGCAGCGACCCCCGTACCGGTCGCGAAGCAGAACGAGGAGGCTGCCCTCACAAAATCCACGCTCACAAAAGAATTGACCTCCCAAGTCGTTATGATAGGAAGTATCGCGGGGATTGGTATCGTTATCGCAGCGGTCGTATTGTACCGGAGACAGAGAAGGCACGCGCACGATCCACTCAGGCCGCGAAGGTGAAACCCGGGCGTGATTACCGGTGTTTCTCAAAGGCGATGCCGAAAGAACAATATGTCCGGAAAATGTTAGAAAATTTCAAGCCGTTATTATCCGGCCCGGAAAAATCCCGGCCTGATCCGGAACAATAAAATCCGGAGCCGGTCCCTGAACATTTCCCTAAACATACCCCCTTTATATACTAAAATCTCCGTCGGAAAAACGGCCTCCTTAATGGCCCCTTCCCGCCCCGATCTCAGGCTGGATCGGGGAAACTATCGATCCCGGATTTTTACCCCCCGTAAAACGCTGCTATTTTGCATGAATTCCAGGCGATTATATTGGTTATTTTTTTAAAATAACCGATTAAAACAATATTTTCCGTCGGCGTGGGTA
>JBDKRP010000145.1:0-22358 GCA_039683275.1 Methanoregulaceae archaeon
CTTTGTCCACCCGTATCAAAAAGTTTCGGGTTCCGCGGTCTTCCCGAAAATAAATGCCGTGAATTATAGGTATACGGGGAAACAGCGGGAAAATCAGGCCCGTATTTCCGGGGGCCATAATGCAAAAATGCGGGTGAACACAAACAAGATCGATCTACAGGACCTCGCAATTCCGCAAATCGCGTTGGCGGGTATCATATAATAAGAACGGGTAAAGTGCTTATAAAACCCAGGAATAAATTAAGCGTTCTGAAATGAGAACTGGCAAATTTCCATAAACTGAAATCAAGTGAAAAAAAGTATCTCTCTTTTGTTGAATATTGCATCGGCCGCAAGAGTAATATTACAACCCTTATCTCAAGATAGGGGGTCGCCACAACGGCGGGGGCGGAGGCTTTATTGAAGCCCCCGGGAGTGTCCGGATGATACCAAATTGGACTGACATTTTAGAAAGTTGGGAGCTGAAGGGGCACTTTACCTTAAGAATAATTATAATCGGGGCGTTCTTCAGGTGGGATGAGCACGGATTCACGCCAGATTATCAGGTAAAATGCTTCCACGCCGGCCCCTTCCTGCTCTGATAGGTGCAGTCATCCCGAAGGTCCGGGCAAACGGTTTACTCCGCACCAGGGAATTATCATTATCCAGGGTCTGAAAGACGTGCACCGAGGATATTTAAGGGCCCGAAAGAGGAAGCAGGATCGTCCGGGAAAACCCGGCCCCGTTGTGACCAGGGGCCGGGTTCCGCATAACTCAATGTATGAGAAATGATGAGCTGCCGATTTTCACAGTATCTCTTTACTGCTGGGAACACTCCTGCGAGTTCTGAAGACAACGCGTTTCTGGCCGGCCCTTAGGATCCGTACGGATTTTAGCATGGCATTGGCGTGACACCGGTTGACCGGATCCTCAGACAGACGATGCGTTATCAGATCAGGATTCTCGTTTGAACTATAAATATCTAACTAATCTAGTTAAAATCTATAGAAATTTAATGCTTTTGATTAACCTGCGACAAGTACCGCCAGTCTCGCGAAATCGCCGGACACCGGGAAACAAGGCATTCTCTCCCCGCCCAATATTCCCTTCGGCTGAACAGTCACTCGTCATCGTCATGCCGGTGTCCCCGGTGACCCGTGTTGCGGTGCCCCCCACCACCCGATCCGGGTTCATGATGCCGGTGCCCGGACTCTCCATTTTCCCGGGAACGCTCAAAAACAACACCCTCGTTCGTCTTGACCTCGATACCATCGATGAGGACCGTGGTCCGGGAACCGGAAGGATCCTTTATCGACACGGAATCGCCGGGCCGGATAGTGACATCCTTCAGTTTCTCCCGCTTCCCGTGCATCTGGAGATCCTCTACCCGTACATGGACCCCGAACGATTTCCGGAGGACCATCTGGACGACCCCCGAATGGACCATCTGGCGCATGCAGTTTGCAGGAAGGAACCTCATCCGGAACCCGACAACGGGTTCGTGCCTGACTATATCGGCCACACCTTCGAACCCGATCTCGTGGTAAGCCCGGATATCATGGACCTTCGTGCTCTTCCGGGCAACCGCCGGTCCCACCGTGTGGCAGGCAAGAATCCCGGTCACCGGATCCACGGACATTACCCGGAGCACATGCTGGACCGGGCAGCTGGGTTCCACAGGACGTCCCCGGAGAATATCCCCCGGTTTGATTTCCCAGCGTTCGATAAGATCGGTGCGGAGCGGCTGGATATATCTGCGTGCGGAAGGCTCGTCCGGAAACGGTTTCACCACGAAATCATAATCGAGCCCGAGGATATCCTTCCCCGAATATACGGGTGGCGTCAGCAGCTGGCCGGACTCGCCCCGCCGGGGATAAAACGGGCAGTCCCGGAGATCCTTTTTCCCGGTTTTTGCAAGGAACAGGAAATTATTACAGTTCCCGATCCCGCAGGCCCCGCAGTTCCGGCCCGGCGGCTCCCATACCACGGAACTTCACTCTCCCCGGTAGAGATCGTCGGCGCTGTCCAGGGTCTTTACAATCCCGAAATGGTGCTGCCACCCGATCTCCTTCTTCCCTGCGCAGATCGTGCATACAGCAAGGGGCGGCATACCCCGGAGGACAATCTCGTCCGGCGCCGTAATATCAGGAACCTCACGGACGGCTTTCATCAGGAACCGTAGTCCGGTCCCGTGCACTGCATTCGTCTCAATGATATCGACCGCAGGCGCAACCTCGCGGACACGTTCCCGGAATACCTCCTTTTCCGCCTGCGAGATCAGGTCTACCTTCGTGACGACAGCAATATCGGCAAGCGCAATCATCGGCGCCATCTTGAGGGGGCTGTTCGTCCCGCCAACCGCAGAGAGAACGACAACCCCAAGCGACTGCGTCGTATACGGTGTGCAGCGGAGACAGAGCCCGGCACTCTCGACAATGAGGACCCCCGCACCGAGATCGTCAGCCCACGAGATTGCATCCCGCAAGACCAGGATCCCGGTGTGGTCCGGGCAGATATCCCCGGAATAGACTTTCCGGGTGGGGATCCCGAACTCTGCCGATAATTCCTCATCCTCGAAAGCACGCACGACGTCGATCTTGAGAAACGCTATAGCATACTCCGGGGCAAGCTGCCGGATAATCTGCCGGATGACCGCCGTCTTCCCGGCGCTCGGGGGACCGGCAAAGATAAGGAGCTTCATGTTGCATTCACCTCCTCGTCAAGAAGGTCCCCTGCCCGGATTTTCTCCCGCATACGGGAAAGGAAATTATCCATCTCCGAGATCCGGGAGAGTAACTCCTTCTCGCGGCCGCCGGGTTCAAGAATCGTTTCCACCGCACCGTTCCGCATCACGATACGCCGGTCCGAAAGGAGGGCGAGAAGCGGATCATGCGTCACGAAAAGGACCGCTTTTTTGTGATTCTTCAGGGATGCTATCACGTTCTCCTTGAAGATCCCCCCGCTCTCCACCTCATCGAGAAGGATGATGGGGGCGCTGCTGACTGAGATCGCATCCGCGATCAGGAGCGATCGGGTCTGCCCTCCGGAGAGTGCGGTCATGCGCATCGTCCCGGTAATCTTCTCCCCGGTAAACTCGTTCGCGAGCCGGATAGTGCTCTCCGTGCGGGACTCATCCGCAATCCTGCGGGCTTTCACGTGCATCTCCAGGAACTCCCGGACCGTAAGATCTGCAAGGCACTTCGTATTCTGGGTGATGAGGGCAATCGGTTTTTTAGCCGGGTCCCTGACCATATCGTCCGGGGGGACTTCGCCATTCACCAGGATCTTCCGTCCTGTCACCGTATCCCCGCAGGCAAAGACTTCGATGTCATTGATGAACGCAGTCTTTCCGGATCCTGTAGGGCCCACAATCGAGATCATGTCCCCGGGACAAATTGTTATTTCAGTGAATGATTCGCTGCTGCCATTCTTCGCTTGTCCAGGAAGAACGGTTATTGTCGTGATTGCAAAAGGTTCCATAATTCTACCGGATTATTCGGAATCGCGTCTCCGTACCGGACTGAGTCCGGCATTCAACCGTTTCCCGGGAGAGAACGTACATTCTGAGACGGGGATTTTCATTCACATCTTCCTCCAGAAGAATACACCGGCCCCGACAACCCCGACAACGATAACTGCATCAAAAAGGGTCTCGGCGACTTTGGTCCCGAGGGGGGAAGAGCTGCCTGTACTCTGCACGGTTGGTGCAATCGTGACAACCCGGGTTGATGATGCGGTTTCCTGACTGGATCCGGAAGATTTCTGTCCGTCATCGTACTGATCCGATGATACCCATCCGACATCACTGTCAAGCGACGGGGTGTCAATGATACGGATATATTTCGGACGGGTCAGGTTGAACACGCGTCCTTCAGAGGTATTTACCCTCAGGGTTACCGAATAATTTCCGATCTTCCGGTAGGTATAGGTGGCATTCCGATCGGAACTATCCGGAATATTGTCCCCGTTGAAATCCCAGGACCATTTCGTAACATTCGGGATTGTCGAAGTATCCGTGAACTGTACCACGAGAGGGGGAACACCGGTAGTCGCATTGGAAGAGAAAGCGACCTTATGGGTAACCATTCCTGTCCCGGAACTATCGCTGTCGCTGCTACTGCCGGATGCAACCCCCCCCGATGAGGAAGAAGTTACTGTGATATACCCGGATTGTGTTTTCGTAGCGCTTGTTCCCTGGTGGGTCGCTGCTGTCAGAGAGACCGTATAGGTACCTGCCGCCGAATACACGTGCATAGGATTTTGCTCGGTGGAAGTACCCCCGTCCCCGAAATCCCAGGACCAGCTCACGACCGATTTTATGGTAGTATCGTTGAACTGCACGGTGAGCGGATTTGTTCCCGAGGTTATGTTGGCGGTAAAGTTCGTATCCGGGGGATTGTAAGTCGGGGCGCTGCCCTCCACAGTGGGGAACTCTGAAGCAGCGTCGGCGTAATTCGTCCCAAGGACAGTATATCCGCTGCAGCTCGTACCGTAAACACGGTTTGCCCACGAGATGCCCTGCCCCTGGGTTGTGGCATTGTTCCAGGCGTACACATTGAAGGTAGCAACCGTATCCAGGTTCTCGATAGTGTACTCAACCTTTGCGTTACCCAGGTCGGTACGGGATGAGGCCTCGGTATCACCGGATCCAAGAAGACCTACCTTGAGGTCCACGAACATCAGTTTGAAGGTATTCGTGGTATCCGTCATATCCTGCCCGTAATACAAGGGATATTCAGACGGTACATTATTTCCGACGGGTTTCCAGGTCTGCGACCCATATACAAAATTGGATTTGGTAAAAGTCTGGTCCACTGCACCGGAATGGTACGTTATACTGGAAGGAGCAGCATTGTCATCCGCGCCGGGGGTCCAGGAATACCCGCTGGATTTGATATGGATTGCAAAATTATCGGGGATTGCTCCTTTTACTGCAACAAGGAGAACTGCATCGTCCTGGTATCCCCGGCCGCCCGTGTCGGTGATATAGAACGTACCGGATTGCGAGGTTGTTGTCGTGACCTGCCCGTAATTGTCACCGGATGTTGAACTCGATGCGATATGGATCGCATTGAGACCGGCGGAACCAGTACTGGAAACCGGTTGATCGAACTTGAAAAAATAAAACCCGGTCGGCTGGTTCGCAAAGGCAAGATTGCTGATATCGCTTTTTGCCGGGATCACCCCAAGCAACGTTGAACTGTCATCTGCCGCTGCGGGCATACAGCCCACTGTCAGAAAAAACACGAGAATTACTGGAATCCAAACCTTCCTGTACTGAAATTCTGATCTCTGGTCGTTCATGCAGTATGCCCCGGAATATCTGTCGCTAAAGATGGTAAATTAATTATTATTAATTAAATCAATACAGTAACTCTTTTTATTTGGGAGTAAGTAAATATATCCCAGATGTTACGGTTTACCCATTCCATTGATGAGGCAGATTTCCTTCATCGGTTAACTGTAATATCGCCATGGCACAGGGAGAAATTGTCCCGGAAGATCCCCCGAAGACAACGGCTTGCGAGTCGCATAGGATAATCCCGAATTGGGAATTATAAGCCGGGAAACCCCCCTGCCTGCATCGGGGGGGTATGAGAGAATTTTGCGTGAAAATGAATGAGCAGTTTTGGTCCCGGACATATTTCCTGTGGCTGTCGTTTCCGTTACCCCGGACGATGGGAGATAGATCTGAACCAGGTTACGTACCATGAAGGCCTCCCATCCTTTAATCACCTCCGTTATGATTTTCATCCTTCTCGTTTTCCTGGGAATATCGGCAGCATGTGCCGGGGAAGTCACCCTTTCGACACCGCAGAGCGAGTATTATGTTCTTGCCGGGGAAGAGGCAGTTATTCCTCTCACTATCGCAAGCACGTATGATCACGATATCTCCGGGACCCTGAAACAGTCAACGCTTCTCGTGAATTCCGGAACGGCCGGATTTCACGCGGCAACCCTGCAATCCCGTGCCTTCTCTGCGTTCACCGAAACCCGCACCGTTTCACTCCCGGTAGTGAAATCGGATGTCCCGGCAGATTACCTCCTCACAATTTCGTTCATGTACCAGGAGGGCGGGGAGAGGACTTCCACCCTGGGGGAAATAGGGATCCATTTTGTTACGAGTATTGAGAATACTCCGGGAAAGCAGAAAACCCTGATCGGCACCGATACTGCAAATCCTGCGGCAGGGATCTCTTCCGGGGGGTCTACCGCCCCAACAGAAAACCCGGCGACAACGGACCCTTCGGCAGAACTTCAGAATAACCAGATGTCGCAGGATACGTCAGCTCTCCGGGACCAGCTCGCAGGAGAAAAAAACGAATCCGACAACAAGGAGAACGATCTGCTGGAATACATCCGGGCAGATCCCATTATCGTATCCCTGGACCATTCGTTAACAGGAGCCGGTTTCACTCCAGATAAAACGGATATTACTCCTGTGTCAAACAGGTCCGGGAGTTTTTTGCTGACATATTCATCCGGGGCGAAGACTGCAGCTATCAAAGGGTCCCTTGTGGATACCCGTGTTCTGTTTGCCGAAGAATCGTCCGATGCTTCTATTCCCTTGCCCGAATCGCTCTTAAACAATACTACGTACCAGGAATATGACACCAGAGCTCTGCAAAAGGGATTCATCCGCAACCAGACCCGGATCAATGTTACCCCGGGCGGGGAAACAGTAGATATCACCTACACTGATTCCCGGAACCGTTTTATCCATCTCAAAGCGGTGTTGCAAAACGGAACGGTCGCCACAGTTGAGGGGGAGAACCCGGACGACCTTCTCGCATCCCTTATCCCGGTTATTGCTCTCGTAAGTGTTGTTCTCATATCGACGGGGATATGGTATCTCGCCCGGATCAGATCAAAGGATCTCCCTCTTCGCAGTAAACCGGTTCCCGGACCGGAACCGGGAAAATCCCCCCGGGAAGTTGCCCGGCACCTTCTGGATGAAGCGGAATCCGATGCTGCCCGGGGGACCTGGCCGGAAGCGTACCGGAAAACCGGCCGGGCACTCCGGATCTATCTCTCGCACGAGATTAGCCAGGGAAATGAACTGACCAGCGGGGAAGTGGAACGGCTCATCCGTACATATGCAGGAAACACCGGGAAGGTCCGATGGCTGCTGGACCGGTGCAGGTCCGTAGGGTTTGCAAAAGACTCCCCGGAACCCGGCGAATTTGATGATATGATCCGGTATACCCGTACTCTTCTCAAAGAAGATTTCAATGGGATCGGGGACCCGGATTCGAAACGTTAAGTTCCGGCTCTCAAAAAAGGGAGTGAGTGTGGCAGGATCACTTGTCGACTGCAATCATCACTTCACTGGACTTGATGACCGCATAGGCAGTCGAACCTTCCTTAAGACCGAGGTTCTCAACAGACCTCTTGGTGATAATCGAAGTGATCTCTCCCGCCCCGTTGGGAAGTTCGAGCGTAACCTCAGAGTTTACGCTGCCCGGTGTGATCTTCTTTACCTTGCCTTTCAGTATGTTGCGTGCACTGATCTTCATAGTCTCACCGAAAGGGAATCGCGTTTAAACCGATTTAATGGTATTTATCGTACCAAGGAATTGGAGTCCCCATTGATAGCCGGGATCCTGCATCGTAAATACTATATTTTAAACAATAAACAGAATTAAACAAAACTATAATTGTTGACTGCCCCAGTGTAATGGGAGCTGGTCCAAACGATCTACATCAGCATTGACGATACCGATACTCTTACGGGTCCCCGGGGAACCGGGAAACTGGCACGGAACATAGCAGACACCGTGGTCGCAGATTACCCGGTTTACGGGGTCACCCGTCACCAGCTGTATGTGCATCCCGATATCCCCTATACCTCGCACAACAGCGATGCTGTCATCCACGTGCAGGCTGACGGGGATGAAGCAATGGACCATATTTTCGAAATTGCCGAGGAAGTCATGCTCGGCGATTTCCTGGAGGGCAGCGATCCCGGTCTTGCGGTAGCTTCCGCAAGCCAGATCGCCCCTGCACTGATCGTTTACGGGCAGGATGCAAAATGTACGGTTCTTACCCAGGAACGGGCCCGCACCCTGGCAAAAAACCTGCACATCCGGCTTAAAGGGCTTGGGGGCACGGAAGACGGCGTGATCGGTGCGATGGCCGGTCTTGGCCTTTCTTATGCAAAAAACGACGGGCGTTTCCTCCAGAAAGGGGACATACGGAACATCCTCACTTCCTGCACAGTCGAACGGCTCCTGGAGTCCGGGATTGATGAAGTCTGGAGTCTGGATGGCAGGCAGTTCTATGAAGGAAATGTATCCTTCCGTCCTGAAAAACCGCCCCGTCCCTGCCCGGTCTGCGGAAAGACCGTTATATTTGTCAGGGAAGTCGATGGCCGGCTGGTAGAAGACAAACGGGATTGAAATGGATCTGCGCAGCCGGGTCGGACTGGCCTTTGTACTGCTCGGGTGTTTCCTGGGAGGAATGGTTGCCGTGGACACCTTTGGGGGATCATTCTTCCCTGTGAATGTCACGGCCCTGACAGTAAGCGGAGTAACAGATCAGGTCGTAACGAAAGCCGGGTTCCAGTACGGCCCTCAATCCTGGCGACCCGGTTACGATCCCCTGGGGATATTTCCGGGAAAAGAGGTTCTCGATAACGAGACCTGGTACCTGATGTTCATCGATCTGAATGCGACACCGGTCAGCGGAGATCCCAATGTGCGCAAGATCGGATCAGTCAGGATAACCTACAATTTTACCGACCTCGCCGGGAGAACTGCGTTTCATGTATATGGCTTAACAGCCGGCACAATCCCGACACGGACGAACCGCCAGACCGGATACGGGAATTGCGGATATATCGTAACCGGCAATGCAACGGCAGGGTCATCCATGCCGGCGGCAACCCCGCTTACTATCCCCGGTTCCCACTTGTACAGGATCGCAATCTCCAACAACCAATTGGCAGATTCCGACGATATGGCGGTTACAACCCGTACCTTCTCGTTCTACCCTCCTGCCGGGAGCGGCCAGGGAGCCCTCCATATAACCCCCGGTCTTTCGAAACCCCGGGGAGGGGTCACGGAAACAACCGACCTGAACGGATCGTTCTATGTCACTGCTACCGGTAACGATCCCGGGAGCGATCTGATACTCCTTGTCGCGGCAGACCGCCCACAGCCGGACGGGTTTCTCCTGCGGGTCAGGACAGAATTCGTGAGGTCTGCATAAATGGCGGTACATAAACCGTATTTCTCGCTGCATGAAATCGCCCTTCTCTCCCTCTGTGCTGCACTCATCGTAGTACTGAACACCACATTCTCACTCCCGCTCAACATTCCCGGGCACACCGGAATCTACTGGGTAGTCCCGGTCATCATCGGTGTCGGGATCGTGAAAAAGCCGGGGGCAGGAACCTACATCGGGCTCATTTCAGGAATCCTGGCGACCCTCTTCGGGGTAAACACCCTGCACATTTTCAACCTGTTCATCTACCTTGCGCTGGGGGGGGTAATCGATCTCATCGGGCTCCTCTTCTTCTATCGGCTCGATCACCCGGCGGCCGGGTTTATTGCGGGCGCGGCAGGTAACCTTGCAAAAATGGTGGTAAACTATACCCTGCAGACATTCCTCGGAATTCCTGCGGTGTTCATCGTTATCGGGATCGGTACTGCATCCATAACCCATTTCATCTTCGGGGGAATCGGCGGGATTATTGCAGCACTGGTCCTGAGCCGCCTCTTAAAAGCCGGGGTGATAACCCGTGACGAGACCTGATCCCGTCATTCGTGTCCGTGATCTCTCGTTCCGGTACCCGAAAACCCTGTCAGGGCGGGAGGTAACAGCACTCCGTCATGTCTCGCTCGTTATCCAGCCGGGTGAATTTACCGTGATAAGCGGGCCTTCGGGTTCCGGGAAATCCACCCTTGCCCGGTGCCTGAATGGCCTTATCCCCCATGCTACAAAAGGCGCCATGGACGGGGATGTGATTGTACTTGGGATGAATACCCGGGAGTACGATATCCCGGACTTTGCCCGGCACGTAGGGATGGTCTTCCAGGATCCCGGATATCAACTGGTCACGGGAGATGTTGAGAGCGAGATAGCATTCGGCTTAGAGATCCAGAATCTCACGGAGCTGGAAATTCATTCAAAATTGGAGCGCGCAGTTGATCTCCTTCATATCAGCCACCTGGTGGGCCGCACAATTCATGACCTTTCCTGGGGTGAACGGCAGCGTGTGGCAATAGCCTCGGTTCTTGCAGTGCAGCCATCACTTCTCGTCATGGACGAACCCTTTTCGGGAATCGATGCATCCGCCGCACTGAATCTCGTGGAACTCCTCGCAGAACTGAGAAAAAACCTTGGGACGACCATCATCGTTTTTGAACACCGCACTGCGTTCCTGCGTTCCCTGGCGGACCGCGTGATAGTAATGCAAAACGGGGAGATCCTGTCCGATGGAAAACCGTGCCTCGCAGGTTCTTCAGGAGATCGAGTGGCCCCACCTGGGAATACGAAGCCTCCATCTTCCGCACTCTTTCCTGAAAGAGTACCTCCCAGGAAAGATACTGCTGCTCAACAAGGCAGGCAGGCACCGGTCCCGGTACTCTCATTCCGGAATGTAGTGTACCAATATCCCGGAACACGGGCATCCGCCCTTGAAGGGATCTCACTTGACTTTTACCCGGGGGAGATTACGATCCTGTATGGGGCGAACGGGTCCGGAAAAACTACCCTCCTGAAACATTGCAATGGCCTTCTCACGCCGGATAGGGGATACGTACTTCTCGGGACGAATCCGCTTTCCCACATGACGGTTGCTGAAACGGCAAGAACGGTCGGCCTTCTCAACCAGCATGCAGACTACCAGCTCTTTGAGAGCACCATTACAGAAGAACTGGCATTCGGTCCAAGGAATCTCGGGAAACCTGAGGGAACAATTGAAGAAACACTGGGGAAAATCCGTAACCTGTGCTCGCTCGGCCATATCGATCCTTCGACGCCCCCGCTCGGCCTTTCCGGCGGGGAAAAACAGAGAGTTGCTCTCGCGAGCATTCTTGCTATGGAAACGCCGATCATTATCCTTGATGAGCCGACATTCGGCCTGGACCCCGGATTGAAACGCACGCTCGTGGTGCTTTTCCGTGAGTTATGCGATTCCGGGAAAACCGTCATTGTAGCAACCCATGACAAGGAATTTGGGGAGGCATGCGGGGACAGGTTTATCCGGATTTCGTCGGGCCGTGTTGAGACAGAATACCGGAAACCTTGCAGGTCCCGGAACAACTTGGATCCTCCCGCACCCCAGACCGCCTCGCACAAAGGTGAGATTCGTGGAAACTCCTGAAAGGCAGAACGAGAATCCCGGCCGTAAAAAAAAGAAAATCAGGCGACTGCAGCTCCTCCGCTACCTGCCCGGAGATTCCCTCCTGCATCGCCTTGACCCACGGACAAAACTCCTGATGCTTCTCGCAATGAGCGTGGTCGCGCTCCTCTTCAGTTCCCTTCCGGTCCTGATCCTGGCATTTCTTTTCGAGACTGCACTCGCGGTCACATCCGGTTTGGGGAAACGATTCTTCCAGGCGCTCACCCTTGTTTCCCCACTGTTTCTCATCGTTATCCTCCTGGACAGTTTTTTCACCAAAGTATCCTCCGGGCAGGTCTGGTTCTCTGCCCAGGTTGGGTTTCTCCATCCGGAAGTGACGACCGGGGGAATTCTTTTTGCTGTTGCGATGGGGCTGCGGCTCCTCACGCTTGTCGGGATCTCATTTCTCTTTATTATGACGACCTCGCCGGATGACTTTGTGAGGAGCCTCAAAAGTATCCGGGTACCTCCCACCCTGACATTTTCCCTGGGGTACGCCCTTCATTCGACAACAGCACTTACGGAGGATACCCGGCAGATCATGGATGCCCAGAGGTCCCGGGGTCTCGAACTGGACCGGGGAAACCTCATCAGGAACAGGAATAAACTTACGGCTCTCTTTATTCCGGTCACCGTATCCCTTCTCAAACGTTCGAAAAATACTGCCGATGCCATGCAGGCCCGGGGATTCCGGCAGGGAGTGCCCCATTCCTGTTACAAATCGCACAGGTTCGGGCATCCCGACATTCTTATGGGAATTGTCCTCGTTATGCTCATCCTGTCGATAGCACTCGTTAGTCTGGTTCTCCGGTGAGTTCCCGGAACGGGAATCTTTTCGATACAGGGAAATGGGAATGTTCCTGATTGGGGGGGATAGGTTGGCTTTATTTCGGTCCTCCTACATATACGACCGTATTCTTTTGAAAAGTGAACCCCGTTCGCAAGGGAAAAAACAGGGATTGAAAACCGGTTTCCCCGGGAAACAAATTCCCAATTTTGAAACGAGGGTATTACAGATCGTATCGGAAAGATGTTTGCGAAAAAAAGACGGAACGGATTTTTCACCGGAGGCAATTATTTGATGTTTCCCTCACGGTTCAGGTACATATCCACGTGGACTATTGAATTCTCGCCGTCAAACTGGATCTGGTAACTCCCCGCTTCCCGCAGGGTATAGGTATTTTCAGCGCACTGGTCGTAAATCCCCCCGTAGCCATCCTGATCGATTTCCTTACCGGTGTTCCGGTCATAGATGGTTAATGTAAACCGGGAGAACTCTGAAGGCCGGGTGATATTCAGGACAGAATCCGGATAAGCTTTCGTACTGGTCCGGTTCGTGATAACTTTTGTCCTGTGTGTTATATCCGGTATTACCGTGAAATTGATAATAAGGGGTGGTTGTACTACGTCAAAAGCCACTGCAGTCGGAGTCCCGTTCTCATAAAAGGACATATCTTTCGAATAAATCAATGCAAAGTTATCCGTATCCTGGTTTGTCTGCGTCGAGGATTGAACATGGCTTAGGGAAACGGGTTGTGACGTGGCTGTCTGGACAGGCGTTACTTCAGTGACATACTGAACGGTCGGGACCGGTGTCGCTTTTGTCGGCACGTAAATTGCCTCACTGGCATTCGACGCTCCCCAGGCAGATACATTTTTCCCGTCAAAGTTGTAGGTCACATTGCCTGATGCATCATTCACGGGTGAAACCGAATAAACGGTACCCATTGAAGAAGATCCTGTAGTTCCAGACTTGAACATGAGGGAGAATACAGAGGGTCCTCCCACGACAAATACGTTCGCGACATCGACAACCAGGATGATTCCAATAATCACCACGATAATCTTGATAGCGCGATCCGACAGAATACGATCCATTGACAGAAGAGTTTGTCCCGATTATTTATTACTTTACCTGATCATTTTGTTAATTAAATTTATTTACAAATAATGGGATTCCAGGAAACCCTGAAGGAAGTCTCCATTTTTCCCCGGATTTTCCGGGATTTCCCCGGAACCCCCCTTTCACCAGAGCCCGGTATTCGCGTCCTGAGGGGTTGCGAGATACGGGAGGCCGATCCCAAAATGGGGCACCAGGAGGGGGCCTCTGTTTCGGCCGGAAAATTGGCGATATTCAGCCCCGGATTCCCCGAAATCCAGAAATAATCAGAGGAATTTTCAGTTTCTAAAATAATTCGGGTTCCACCGGGGGAAAATCCGGTAAAACCAGGAATCCGGGCTCAATCTGGGTTTGGGAAGATCGGGTTTTCCGGGAATCATAATAACTGGCGGAAGTGCTGGTGAATCAGGATAATCCAATAGCGATACAGAAAAGTCTCCTCCTCTGAATTTCATTTCACTTTCGGGAAAACACGGATGGATTCAATCGCCCCGATAACAACATTCTCCGTATCATAGAGTGGCGAAGCCCGGCTCAATAAACAGCAATCTCTAATACCGGGATTGCCTGTTTTTATTGCATCGGTAAGAGGGATCTCTGATTCAAGTACGTCCCCCTTGCAACGGATATCCGGGTAATCATTCTCGCGATCCCGGGTTCCGGTCAGGGCTATATTGATCAGGATCGGGCGCCTTTCCCCATAAAAAGGGAGTGCATACTCATAATTTCCCCGGCCAATCATGTTTGCCGCAGGAATTCCGGTCAGGTCTTCGATTGCCCGGTTCCAGGCAATCACAATCCCTCCGGCATTGATGACCAGGGTCGCATCGGGCAGATGATTGATTATCTGGGTCATCCACAGTTTCGACTGCGTGATGGCATCCCTCATCTTATTCCGCTCATCAACCAGCTTGATCTTGTACTCAAGTTCTGCAAACTGGGACTTTGCGTCGCCGCCTTTCTGCAGGTAAAAATCGGCACCGCAGTTCAGAGCTTCAATAACAACCTCTTCCCGTCCCCTTCCGGTGAAAATGATGAACGGGATTTTTCCGATGTGCTTTCTGACATGTTTCAGGAGTTCGATACCACTCATTTCCGGCATCTGGTAATCCGAGATGATACTGTCATATTTGGTAGTCTTCAATTTCTCCAGTACCTCGAGGGGAGATTCCGCTGTATCAACCTGGATCTCCCCGGAATGTTCGAGAAATAGTTTTCCAAGGAGGAGAAGATCCGGCTCATCGTCAACATAAAGTGCTCGGATCATGGTCTCCCCCAATCATGCCTTCAGTCCTTCATCGATGTCAGAAAGAAGATTTGTGATATCGATCCAGATGATCAGTTCGTTCTTTTCCTTCTCTTTCACCTTTACTTTCCGCTTTATGATCCCGAGAATTGCGGAATCATCCTTGGTCACTGTGGCAGAGGTATAATCCACCTGGTTTGCTTCAAATGTTGAGACCGAGGTTACATCATCTACAAGGATTCCGATCTTGGATTTTGTTATCTTGTCATCAAGAACAACAATACGGGAGGATTCAGCGGGAGTTCCACTCGTATCCGTGATGTTCAGGCGCTGCTTGAGATCGATTATCGTGGTGATCTCACCCCGTAGATCGATGATACCTTTTACGTAGGGGGGTACATTCGGAAGTTTCGTGATAGTGGTATATTCGACGACCTCTTTTACATCGAAGAGATCAATTGCGAAGAGTTCCTTTCCAAGAACGAACTCAACGACCTGAATGTTCCCCTGCCGTTTTTCACGGGCCCCGATCCGGGTTTTTGATTCAGCCGATGCTTCAGCTCGCGCAGCCATCTGATACCAGCCCCGTCAGTCCACTTTGAATTTTTTGTTTGCTTCCATCGCTTCCACTGCGGAGGTATTGACGGAGCGGACCATCGTGGAGATCTCATCGATTGCAGCAGATGCTTCTTCTGAGGCTGCTGCAGCATCTCCCGCTTCCTTTGCGGTCTGCTCCACCAGATTTGCAACCTCATGCACACTTGCCGTGATCTCTTCTGTGGTTGCCGCCTGTTCTTCGGTTGCAGCTGCCACTTCCGATGCACTCTTTGCAACTTTCTCCACGGCTGCCGCGATCTTATTGAACGACCGGAGTGTCTCCGTTACCATCCGGGACCCCTGTCCGATAATGGTTTTTGCGTCGCCCATCGCAGTCGATGCATTCTGGGTGCTCTTCTTGAGTGCTGTTATCATCTCCTCGATCCGTTCGGCAGAATTCCGGGATTCCTGCGCGAGTGATTTGACTTCAGTTGCTACAACTGCAAATCCTCTTCCCGCATCCCCTGCCCGGGCGGCCTCAATCGCTGCATTCAGCGCAAGAAGATTGGTCTGGTTAGCAAGGTCCCGGATGAGAACAACAATCTTGGAGATCTCCCCCATCTGCTTCTCAACATCGGCTACAATCTCATATACGTGGGCTGATGAAGTGGATATCTCACCCATGCTTTTTTCTGCACTCCCGGCCAGGTTTGCACCGCTCCGGGAGAGATCGTTTGTCTCCTTGGAAAGAACTGAAACCGACTCCATGCTGGACGTGATCTCTTCCACAGCGGCACTCATGTCCTGCATGGCTTTCTGGATCTGGTCGACACCCTGGGAGGATTTTTCGGCAAGATCAGAGACTTTGGTTGAGTTCTTCGCAATCTGCTGGATACCTTTCGATGCATCCTCAATACTGCGGGTGGCGGATTCAGCCCCGTTCACCATAGTCTGCATCCGGCGATTAACATCCGCGATATTATTTTCGAGATTGACGACGATTCCCCGGACCGCGTCCCGCAGCTTGATAATCTGGTCGTAGGTTGCCCGGGTATCGGCATCCGGCTTTGTGATCTCGTAACGGGGAGTAAGATCGCCCGAAGCCATGATATGGTAAACACGGGCCATTTCGTCGATTTCATGGGCAAGGTAATCCTGGATATGGGACGACCGGCTGGCAGCTTTCTCTATCTCCTCCATTTTTTTCTTTTCATCCGTTGTATCCCGGTAAATCGTGAGGTAATTCTCGATATTCCCATCATTGCCGATAAGCGGGATTGTGTGACGCTCAATGGATTTTATGCCTGCGGGAAACCTGAACGCTGCTTCCCCGACCGTACTTCGTTTTTCCCGTTTTGCTTCATCAAACCCCTCTCCCGATGAGGATATCCCCATTTTTTGGATATCCTGTAATGTCATTGAAAGCGCTTGTTCCCGGCTAAAGCCGGTTAATTGAAGAAAGGCGGAATTTGCATCCGTGATCAAAAATTCCGCATCCCAGATCAATTCCGGGTAGGGATTCTGGTGGAAAAGTGCTTCTGCCCGCCTTTCGATTTTCGAAGTAATTTCTGACATTTTCACACGCACCGCATCTGACTTACTTACTTTGTTAATGATTTAATAATGATATAACTAATATTAAAATTTATGTAGTTGTGTTTATCAATAATTATAACAGATTTGACAACAAAATACATTATTACGGGATTCGCGAATACCAGTTCTCATAATGGGCACCCCTGCTTCAGAGATAGTCCGGATTAAAGAGATCCTGGAAACGCACAGGAAAGGGTTGACTATTGCAGAAATCGCTCAAATGCTGAAATTAAACCGTGTTTCTACATCCAAGTATCTCAGTATGCTTCTTTCATCAGGTGATGTGGAGATGAGAATCCACGGGCCTTCGAAAGTTTTCTATCCTTCCCAACGAGTGCCCCTTTCAATCATACTGAATTTTTCTTCGAATCTGATTCTGGTAATGGACGATACCTTATCTGTGGTAAGTGTGAATGATGCCCTTCTCTCCTTTTTTTCCCTGCAGAAAGCGGACCTTATCGGAAACCGTCTTGATTTTTCTCCCCTGGCAGGATATTTCGATGACAAAATCTTCCGGAAAATCCGGTCAGCACTTGACGGGACATCCGGTTTCCTGGAATTCATGATCACGCTTCATGAAGAGCGCAATTATCTCGCAGTACGGTTTCTTCCCACAGTCTTTGAGTCCGGCGGCCTGAGCGTGACGCTGATCATGGAGGATGTGACGGGTCTGACCAGATGCCGTAACCGGTATCAGGCGATCCTTGACGACCCCGGGATAATGATTGGCAGGATTTCTTTGGATGGCTTTCTGAATTTTACCAATACTGCGTTCCGCACCTACTTTTCCTGTGATTCGGATAAGGGAGCCGGCATCCGGTTCGATTCGCTGTTCCCGAAGATATACCAGAAAAAAATCCGCGCCCAGTATGCAGCTCTGAATAAAGAGTCCCGGGTTACAACGTTCGAGAGCGGAATCCCATCTCCTGAGGGGAATATCCACCAGAGCAGGTGGACGATCACTGCATTGCTGGACTTGGAAAACGTAATTTATGAGTACCTGGCTTTGGGGATAGATACTACCGATCAAAAGTAGCCATTTCCCGGGTTATCCCCGGAATTCCCTTTTTGCTATAGCCCCGTAAAGGCCTATTCCGGGGTTCCGGGAAATTACACGCTGGTTTCCCAAGGCAGAGGACTGGAAAGTGCATCTGTTTCGGCCAAAAAAATACCAATAATCCTGGCAGGAATTGCCATGGATCCCGATTAAATCAGAGGAATTTTTCAGATTGTAAAATAATTCGGGTTCCGGTACCGGAAATCCAGATAAAACCGGGAATCCGGGCTCAATCCAGGCGTATTTTGGTATGGCGGAGATATGGTTTTCCAGAGAGGGGTGTTGTCCTTACCCGGGACCCGCTCGCGATCAAATCCGGGGAAAGGAATTTCCTGCATTCACATCCGGACAATTTCGTACACGGTTCGCGCCGATGCAACAACGATACCCGCAGACTCAGCATCATAGATACACCCATAATCGGCCCCTTCGCGGAGATCCATGGCAAAGGAAAAATGTTTCAGCATATCCGGCCCGAGCTCTCCCTCATCAACAAGAAGGGCCTCAATGGCATACTTCAGGCACCGGTGGCTTTTCTCACGGTACCCTTTGCCAAAAACTCTCGACCTTAAGGAGTGGAAGAGCGAATAATATCCCTGGATGATTGCCCATTTCTCCTGTTTTTCCCCAAGCGAATGTTCTGCAGCCAGGAGATCCGCTTCTGCTTCGCGAAGTTCTTTTTCAACCAGCGCAGGATCGACAGGGATGGATACGATCTTTCCCCGTTCGAGACATTCATCAAACCGGAACCTCACAGCCTATCACCTGCAAGGAGTTTTCCTGCCTGTATCCGGTCAAAGAGCGGACGGTCGCGGGTGCGGAGCAGCCGTGCTTCATCCGGGGAAACGATTATCGGGGAAATTTTGCGGGAGATCCTGCTCCCATAGAGGGAGATCAGGTCCGACACAGCCTGATGATTGGTAGTTTCGATATAGAGATCCATGTCGCTGTCCGCAGTATCTTCCCCTGTTGCGCAGCTGCCAAAAAGGATCATCCGGATTATGGTCTCTTTACCGGCAGAGATGAGCGGAGAGAGTTCCAGCACAGATGCAAAGATCTTTGCCTCCCTCACGAGCGGATGGGAGATGTTGGCACGGAACAGGAGCGTTCTTCCTTTCTGTTCGCATGTAACGAGGCCGGACTCCTCCAGTTCCCTGAGGTGCCCGCTCGCAGCGCCGGTACTGATCGGGAGTATCTTTGCGAGCTCGCGAACATAGTACGAGTTCCGGTAATGACGACCGAGGAACGTAAGGATCGCAAAGGAGGGAGTTCCCATTATGTTCATATTTTTGAACATATGTCCATAATTATGAACGATACTATTTAGCGGTTATGCAGGACCGGTTCCGGATTATTGATATCTTAACTGGCATAATTATTGAGAAGAAAATATCCCGGGTGACTAGTAAATCAGGAAGACAGGACGAAACCTGTGCCAGGATCCGGATGATACTGACCCGGATCCCGGGAGAATGGGTTCCTGTCAATGAAATTTCATTCATTGTATTAATATAATTATAATCACATGAACCCCGTAAACGCGTTTTGCGGGGTTGGGAGGTACGGGAGGCCGATCCCGGAATTGAGGGGCGGGAAGGGGCCTCTGTTTCGGCCGGAAAATACCCTTATTTTAGCCTCTAATTGCCTTGAATCCTGATTAAAATCGTTTAATTTTTAGCTTGTAAAATAATTCAGGTTCCGACATCATAAATCCGGAAAAAAACAGGAATCCGGGCTCAATTTGGCCGTATTTTGGTATGGCGGAGATACGGTTTTCCAGAGAGGGGTGTTGTCCTCACCCGGGACCCGCTCACGAACAGGGAGTTGTCCGGGGATCTCTCATGAAACGGTTGTAGCATCCATATGAGAGATCATAAACGGGTTGTTTTTGATCGGGCGAGAACGCTGTTCCCTGGTGATCCTTCCCCGGAGGGTTGCCCGGTGTCCTGATATTTTCCCTACCCCGTTTATATACTAAAATCTCCGTCGGAAAAACGGCCTCCGCCAGGGCCCTTTTCCGCCCCGATCTCAGGCCAGAATGGGGAAACTATCGATCCAAAAATCCGATGGCCGGAAGGGGCCTCTAATTCTGCAGAAATTGGAGGAATATCCTGCCCCGGATTGGCTCGAATCCTAATTAAAACCGTCGAATTTTTTGCTTGTAAAATAATTCGGGTTCCGATGCAAAAAACCCGGAAAAAACCGGGAATCCGGGCTCAATTTGGCCGTATTTAAAAAGAAAAAGATACCGTCCGGAACATCCCATCTATACCCGGAGCATCCGCCCGATTGCCGTACGGGCGCGGGCAGCGATATCTTCCGGTACCACAATTTGGGGTTCCAGCCGTTCCAGGGAAGCGTGGACTTTCGCAAGGGTTGTTTTCTTCATGTTATGGCAGAGGGCGCCGGTCGATAGCGGATAGCAGGTTTTATCAGGGCACTCTTTTTTTGTGCGGTGCAGGATCCCGACCTCTGTGCCAATGATGAATTCCCGTGCCGGAGACGAGCAGACTTCCCTGATAATTCCTGACGTGCTGGCGACGTGGTCCGCACAATCGATTACCTCCGGCCTGCACTCCGGGTGGACAATGACCTCTGCACCCGGGTGAAGATTCCGTGCTTCGAGCACCGCACCCCGGGTGATCTCATCGTGGACGATGCAGAATCCATCCCAGGGAAGAATCTCTTTTCCGGAATATCTCGCAACGTATCTTCCGAGGTTCCGGTCCGGGAGGAAAATCACCCGGTCCTCTTCAAGCGAGTTTACAACTTTGATTGCGTTTGAGGACGTGCAGCAGATGTCGCTCTCTGCTTTCACTTCAGCGGTCGTATTGACATAGCAGACAACTGCCGCATCCGGATACCGTTCCCGCAGGACCCGGACATCTGCTGCCGTGATCATCTCGGCCATCGGGCAACGGGCATCCGGTGCGGGAAGAAGGACTTTCTTATCGGGAGAGAGGATAGCGGCAGTCTCCGCCATGAAGTCGACACCGCAGAAAACAATGACATCGCAGTCCAGGGATGCCGCAGCCCGGGAAAGTTCCAGGGAGTCTCCGACAAAATCTGCGATGTCCTGGATATCCCCGGTCTGGTAATTATGGGCAAGGATAGCAGCACTCTGCTCTTTCTTCATCCTTCCAATCTCTTCCAGAAGCTGCTTCGTATCCTGCATAGTGTGGTGCACCACGGGTCCCGGGGGGTGACGGAAATGGCGAATACCCGGGTGGATAATTATGGGGCTATCAGACTTTATAAAATTGACAGGACGCTACCGGGTCATGCAAACAGGAATATGAACCTGCGGGGTTGTCAAATCTCCGA
This sequence comes from Methanoregulaceae archaeon, assembly GCA_039683275.1. Classification (GTDB taxonomy): domain Archaea; phylum Halobacteriota; class Methanomicrobia; order Methanomicrobiales; family Methanospirillaceae; genus JBDKRP01. The sequence goes on from JBDKRP010000145.1 coordinate 20,987, forward strand.
AAGTATTCCGTTACCCTGAGGACTGCGCTGAAAACAGGGTGGAAATCCCTTGTTATTTTCCCGCATACACAAGTATCGGTCATCCGGTTTAGCGGTAGATTCGTCCCGGGCACGATCTGCAAAGAACCGGGTTGAGGGCGTCCGTTTCCGGCAGACAGGGCCGGTGCGTTGCAGGGGCTCAATAAAATTCCGGGGTGCGCAAACCCGGCATCCGGATTACCGGATCCTGTATTTCCCCAATAAAACATCCTGTGTGCAACGGCGTCCGATATCAGATTCACTGTGTCTATGTCCTGCAATCTCTCAAAAATTTCCAGATTCTACGGCATCACATATGCCGAATCACTTAACAAATTCCCGGGTGCGCCCGGCATCCGGAATTCCCCTGTGCCACCTTCATCAGCATTATAACCCCTTCAATCCTACAACCGAATTAACCGAAGGGGAAGAGCCATGACTGAAGAACCAAAACCTGTCCTGATCCGGGAACGCCTTGATGTCTGCGAGCTGGACCGTGCCCGCATGTCCCTCATGAATCCGTCAATCGTAGCCCAGAAACTCAATGAGCGGACTGTTGACGAAACTGCAAAACCGCTTCTCGAAATGACCATGAAAGAAGGGATCGAGACCGTCTGGGACCGGTACGAGATGCAGCAGCCGCCCTGCAAATACTGCGAGGCCGGGATCTCCTGCCAGCGATGCGCCATGGGGCCGTGCCGGATCATCCCGCCGCACCGGGTCCGGGGTGTCTGCGGGGCTGACGCAGATCTCATCGTTTCCCGGAATCTTCTCGACCAGATCGCGACCGGGGCCGCTGCCCATTCCGATCACGGCAGGGACATTCTCGAAACCCTGTACCTGCTCGGAACCGGGAAAACCCGGGATTATGCGATAGCTGATCCGGAGAAACTGAAAACACTGTGCCGGGAATACGGGATTGCAACCGATGCAAAGAAACCGGAACAGCTTGCGGCGGAACTCGGCCGGGCGATGCTTGACGAGTACGGGATGGTGAAGGGAACGCTCCAGCTCCTGAACCGTGCACCGAAAGCGACCCGGGATATCTGGGAGAAAGCGGGGATAAGTCCCCGGGGTATCGACAGGGAGATTGTGGACGCCATGCACCGGGTCCAGATGGGGGTCGGGGCGGATTATGTCAACATCCTGCTCCAGGGACTGCGAACTTCGCTCTCGGATGGCTGGGGCGGGTCGATGATCGGCACAGAGGTATCAGATATCCTGTTCGGCACGCCTGCGATCACGAGCTCGAAGATGAACCTTGCCGTGCTCAAAGCTGACCACGTGAATATCTCGGTGCATGGCCATAACCCGATGCTCTCCGAAATGATCGTGAAGGCGGCAGCGGATCCCG
>JBDKRP010000146.1:0-47874 GCA_039683275.1 Methanoregulaceae archaeon
CGGCTATTGTTACTGCGGCAGTCATTATTCCGCTTCAGGTATTGTTTCTCGGGGGAACGAGAAGTCCTCTTGCCATTCCCTCAGTTATCATCAGCGCCTTTCTTGGGATAGGTTTTTTCTCTCTCAAAGGATGGAAACCGTTTGGCCGGTTGGCACTCACGATACAGCTTCTGAGTATGAGCCTGCTTCTCGGAGGTATTATGATAATCTCCATGCTGATTGTCATTCTCCCGGATTCAGGCCGGAACAATATATTCCCGATCATCATCCTCCCGATTATTCTCATTATTGGCGGGATCCTCATCCTGGGAAACATCATTGGATTTATCGATCGTAAAAAAAAGACAGAGCGGGAGATTCTTCTCTATCGGGACCATCTCGAGGGGCTGGTTCATGAGCGGACTGTCGAACTGGAACGGATAAACTCCCTGCTGAAAGCGACCCTGGAGTCGACAGCCGACGGGATTGTTGTTGTAGATACTGATGGATTAATCCGGGCATTCAACAGGAAAGCGGCAGAACTTCTTGAATATCCGGAGCATGACATGTCTGCTCCGGATGTGACAAAAAAATTTTCTGAATATGCAGTCAACAGGCTCTCGGATCCTGAACCCGTTATTCATCTGGTCAGCTCCTTCCCCCTGGATTCAGAACAGGTGATGGCTACCAATGTACACCTGAAAAATGGCAGGACCTATGAACTATTTGTCCTTCCCCAGAGACTCGGGGACAAGATCGTAGGGCGGGTCTGGAATTTCCGTGATATTACCGATCAGAAAAATGCTGAGGAAGCCCTGAAAAGTGCCAACAATAAACTCATGCTTCTTTCAAGCATCACCCGGCATGATACCTTGAACCAGTTGACCGCCCTCATCGCCTACCATCATCTGATCGAAGAAAAGGCGCAGAACCCCGAGGTTATTGAATATCTGACGAAGATGAAAAAAATTCTGGATGTAATCCATCTTCAGATCGAATTCGCCAGCGATTATCAGGATATGGGTGTCAAAAAGCCGGTATGGCACAATGCAGAGCAGGTATTCAAAACCGCAACTGAATCATTTGAAATAGATCGTATCCGGTTCTGCTTTGTACCGGGTGAGAACAAGGAAATATTTGCCGATCCTCTCCTGGAAAGAGTATTTTATAACCTGATTGACAATTCGATCCGGCATGGGGAACGGGTATCGGAAATCAGTCTCACAGCACAGAGATCGGGTGACGAACTCATACTGGTCTATGAAGACAATGGCATGGGCGTACCCGATTCCCAGAAAGAAAAAATATTTGAGAAAGGTGTCGGGAAACATACCGGTCTCGGTATGTTTCTCATCCGGGAAATTCTTGGGATAACCGGAATAACCATCCGGGAAAATGGCATATCCGGAACAGGAGTCAGATTCGAAATGCGGGTTCCTGCAGGAAAATTCCGGTAACCGTTTCCGGGCGAAGCGCCCGGAAACAGCAGATGTATTCGCAGGAAAACAATCAGGCCGAACCTGCCCGATCTACGAGGGACCGGGCTGCGCGGGATGCCCCGTCAAGGATCTCCTGTTCTCCCGGAACGCAGCGTTCAAGCATGAGAACCTTCCCATCGCAGATTACCGTCTCCACGCTGCAACCGGAACAGGAATAGACGAGATTCGAGGTAACATTGTGGAGCGGGGTATTCGCGGGTTCCTTGCTGCCAACCAGGATGATATCGGCAGGACTTCCCACGGTAATCGTTCCTGTGGGGAAGCCCAGTGCGTGGGCACCACTTTTTGTCGCCATTGCAAGTGCTTCCTCCGCAGGGAGAAGCGTCTGGTTGTTCCAGAAGAATTTCTGGAGAAGCGCGGCGAACTTCATCTCTTCAAACATGTCCAGGTTGTTGTTGGATGCGCACCCGTCAGTCCCAAGCGTTAACGGAGCCCCTGCGTCTTTCAGGGAACCGTAGGGCATTGCCCGGCCGACAGCGAGTTTCATGTTGCTGGACGGGTTGTGGGATGCTGCGGTTCCGCGTTTTCCCAAGAGGCTGCATTCGGCGTCGTCCAGCCAGCAGCAGTGGGCGGCAACGGTCCGGTCGGTGAGACATCCGCATTCGTCCAGTACCTGCGCCGGACGTTTTCCCTGCTGGGCCAGGGAATCGTTCACCTCTTTTTCGGTCTCACTCAGGTGGACATGGATGCCTGTCTTCTCGGTTTTCGCGAACTCGCCACACCACTGCAATCCCTCCCGTGATACGGTATAGATAGAATGGGGGCCGACCGCTGCCCGTATGCGGGGATTCCCCAGACCCCTGATATGCCGTACCAGTTTTTCGGTGGCCCGGCATTCAGCCTCCCGTTTTACAGGATCCGAGAGATCAATAAATCCGTACGAGAGTTGCGCCCGCATTCCCATCTCGTTGACCGCACGGGCAGCATCCTCCATAAAGAAGTACATATCGTTAAAAGCAACGGTCCCGGTCCGGATCATCTCAAGGCAGGCAAGTTTTGTCCCCCAGTACACATCGTTCCCGGTCAGGTGGGCTTCGAGAGGCCAGATCTTTTGCGCGAGCCAGTCCTGAAGGAGCATATCGTCAGCGTAGCCACGGAGGAGGGTCATCGCTGCGGGGGTATGGGTATTCACAAGGCCGGGAACTGCAATCGCACTGTTCGCATCAAGGATGAAATCTGCTTCCCGCCTGTTAACCTTTCCAATTCCAGTTCCCGCACCTGCAACGCAGCCGGTTTCATCGATAAAGATGTCCGCCGTCTCCCCATTCAGTCGTACATTGGTTATGAGAAGGCTGCCCCGGTGATCGAAGATTTCATCCATCGGGCTCCGGCATTCCCTGCTTCTGTTCATGTCTGTTTCCGTTTTCTTCACTTCCCTGCGTGCCGGGATTTCATCCCATTGATCCTGTCACTGCATTCAGTATCGAATCGGTCCTGTCCCGGTAAGCCCTTGATGTCTCAACGATATGTTCGTAGGAGAGGACCTCGCCACCAATGCCGTTTGCAAAATTATCTATGGTACAGATTGCCGCAAAATCAATCCCCAGTTCGCAGGCAAGGGTCGCTTCGCTTGCAACGGTCATCCCGACAACGTCTGCAAACTGAGCAAGTGCCTGCACTTCAGCAACCGTCTCGATACGGGGCCCCCGGGTCTGGACGTAGATCCCACCGAGTTTTACATAGGGCAGGAGTGTTCCCAGGGTGCGGGACATCTCATCGGATAATTTTGGCATCACATGCTCAATGGCATGATCGTGGATAGAGGGGATATCACTCATGCTCAGGTAATCCGTGGGGATAAGGACCGAGCCCGGGGGGATCCCGGATTTCAGGGATCCTGCTGAACCGAACGCCACGATCCGGTCGACTCCTGCGACAGCCATCGCAGCGAGATTTGCCCGGAAATTGACCCGGTGGGGCGGGAGGCCCCGCTGATGGCGCATCAGCATAACGAAATCCCCCTCAAGGATCTCTGCGCTCCCGAAGGGTGTCGCAACCTTTCGCTGCCGCAATGGCGGGAGACTCGAAAAGAGGAGGCTCGTCCCCCCGATGATCCCCAGCATTCAGCGTCTCCCGGGGAATAATTCCTGGAAATCCCTTCGCGGGGACTGCCAGAACTGGTTCAGTATGGTTGGGCGTGCCATAAGATACCCTGGTGATAAGGGTTGTCGCATACCCCTAAAAAACCCGCTCGTTTGCATGCACCGGAAAATCCCGACAGCAATAAGAGTTACGGGGTGGGAGTAGTATCGTATGTTCCACACCGCGGGCGACGATATCATTGGTCGCGGGGATTGCACGGATATCTATTTCCAGCGTTGCGAGGAGATCCTCCGCGAAGAAGGTAAAAACCCGGAAGTCACTATGGAAGTGACAGCGACATCTCTTCCCGATCCCTGGGCAGTCTTCTGTGGTCTCGAAGATGTACTCACGCTTCTCCAGGATCTTCCCATCGGTATTGATGCGATGCAGGAAGGATCGCTTTTCTTCCCGAATGAACCGGTACTCCGGATACAGGGAAAATATCTTGATTTTGCCAGGTACGAGACAGCAATTCTCGGTTTTCTCTGTCACGCATCAGGCATCGCTACAGCTGCCGCCCATATCCGTGCCTGTGCACGGGGTCGGCCGGTTTACTCGTTTGGTTCCCGGAGGCAGCATCCCGCGATTGCCCCCATGGTCGAGCGCGCAGCATGGATTGGAGGTGTGGACGGAGGGTCCAATACCGCTGCACCGAAGGGAATTCCGGTAGTCGGGACGATGCCCCATGCATTCGTCATGTGCTACGATACCCCGGATGAAGCGTGGCGCTCCTTTGACAGGCTGGCACCCCGCGATGTTCCCCGTATCATGCTCAGCGACACATTCTGCGATGAGAAGAACGAATCCCTGAAAGCGGCGATAGCGGGAGCTGCCGCAGTACGGCTCGATACCCCCAGTTCCCGGAGGGGAAATATGCGGGCAATTCTTGAAGAAGTGCGCTGGGAGCTGGATTCCCATGGATTTTCCCGGGTGAAGATATTCCTGTCGGGAGGCGTCACGCGGGAGGATGTCATCCAGTACCGGGATATCGTGGATGCGTTTGGTATTGGGGGCTCGATTGCAAACGCTCCGGTTATCGATTTCTCGCTTGACATTGTAGAGATCGACGGAAAGAACTGTGCAAAACGGGGAAAGCGGAGCGGCGTTAAGCAGGTCTGGGCTTTTCCCGATGGTACGAGGAAGATGCTGCCATCACAAGCCGGGATCCCGAAGGGAGGAGTACCCCAGATAGTGGATTTCATCCGGGACGGATGTGTCCTACGGAAGTCCGGAATGCAGGAAGCGCGCGAACGGCTTATTCATAGGATCGACCAGATTATGGCACTATGAACCCGGCAGAAAAGAGGTACCTTTTTCTACCGCGAGCGTGCAATAGTGTAGGAGCGGGCCGGTAGATCAGTGGTAGATCGCTTCCTTGGCATGGAAGAGGCCGCGGGTTCAATTCCCGCTCGGTCCATCGCCCTTTTTCAGTAATCCGTGGAACGGAATTACCCTGCACAGATGCAGGGAGACGGAAGTATTCTTTCCGCGATGTTAAGAACCCGAAACCCGCTGCGGGTAGGGGCAACGAAAAACAGGTTGATGATAGCAGGTCTCCTACGGGCCAGGTCAACCCTTAACCAGTTCCTCGTCACTCTCCCGCCACCTGGGAGAGACAATGCAGAGAAAGACCAGATCTCCAGGCCCGGTATTTGTAATCCACTGCGTTGAACCCGGTGGAATCAGAATAATCTGTCCCGTTCCGACTGCTTCCTGTTCAGAACCAATGTGCATCTTCCCGCTCCCCTGGAGGATATAATACAGTTCCATTGAGCGATTCAGCCGGTGGGGAAGGGTGGATTCATGAGTCGGTACAACAGCATGTGCAATGCTGCATCCCAAATTGCCTGCTCCGGAAACCTTATCCGGATGCAGGAGTTCAGCAAGGATCGACCGGTCCATGACCCGGGCGGAGGGTGTTTTTGCGATATCCCGGATAATCATGATTTCACCAACGTATTTTCCCGCTACCTGCATCAGAATTTCCCGCTTGGGCCAGTACCCGTCGGAGAGCGAGACTGCAACGCCTGCCTTACGGTACCGAACCCGCGCGAGACCGATTTTCCGATACCCAGGTAATCCGGTATTGAGAAATTGACGGAAAATTTTCCCGTAAAAACCATATCGGGGATGTTTTCTATACGGTCTTTCCGGAATTTCACCTGCGTTTCACCGGTAATTTCAAGGGGGGAATCATACCCGACAGATCTTGCGAGGGAGCGAAGATTGCCGGTAAGTACAGTTCCCATAAATGTATCCCGCTGTTCCTTCCCTTTGAGTGTGTAAAATTTCCGGTAATTTTCCTGGGTTAATGCAAGCCAGGGGGTGACGAATTCATACGAACGCATTTTTTCGGAATGCCCGAATTCCTCAATTTTCAGGGAACGCCCGTTACCGGAAATTCTGTACGTGGTATCATTCACCTGAATTTCAGTATTCCCGCTACAGATCTCGAGAAGAGCTGATGCTCCTTCATTGATTCCGATTACCATTTGCATATCGTCTATTATTTTGAGCTGGATTACCGGGTACCGGTGAATGAGCGGTCCGATATCATTTTCATGAAAAATCAGATACGTCGAAAGGGCTTTTTCAAAGTAAGCACGGAGAGTATTATTTTGTACAGTATCCGGGTTGACCGGATGAAGGGTAAAAGAATATGTGCGAAGGATCATAACCAGATTTCCGCGTAGTGTTCATCGTCATGGGGGAAATAGTCTGTCCTGAAGAAGTACCCCTTATATATCATCCTCAACGGGTACCAAAGGTATATTTTTAGCCTCTATAATTAAATTCACCGAAATGGGTTAAAATTTGGATTTAAAGGGTTCCAGGAGAATTCTCCTGGGAATCCTGAATCAAACCATCAGGTATTTGTATAATCAACAGCCGAAAATAAATATCATATCTCCTGATCCGGAATATCGTACCTCGAATGGCCTTCTCCCGTTTCTTCAAACCCAATATTGGAAAACTTCGGGAAAACCGGGATATCTCATCCCTCGCAGCTGCCCTTTCCCACGATGATCTCGGGATCTGTACCGCAGCCGCCCAGGCTCTTATCGATCTTGGGGAGGAGGGTAGGGATCGGGTACTGGACTGGATCGCTGACAAAGAGTCGTCCCATATTAATCCGGTCCTCCGGACCCTTGTTGAGGATGGCTCTTTTGAAAACAGTCAACTCATCCCGCTTCTTATTCGTGCCGGACCAGTTCTCCGAAAATCCATTGCAAAAGAACTGGCAGAGGAAGGAAAGCCTGACGATACGACCCTCATTACCAAACTCCGAGCCCCGGTAAAAGAACATCGGCTTGTTGCAATTGTACTTCTGTCAGAAAGAAGCATCAGGATGGCAGAACACCTGCGTCCGCTTCTCTTTGACCAGGATCAGGAAATTGCCCTTGCTACCGCCCAGGCACTCAAAACGATGCAGTGGAAAAGTGAAAATCCCCAGGATCTTGTCAGGTACCATGTTCTGCTCAACGAATGGAAGGAACTTATAAAATACCGGCAGCATGCGATTCCTGCCCTTCTCCGTGCCATTCAGGATCCGGACCCGGCAATCCGGAAAGAGGGCGTCCGCACCCTGGGTAAGATCCGGAACCTGAATTCATTCTCTGAGGTTACCCGGCTCCTGTCGGATCCTGAAGCATCAGTTCGTGCCGGGGCCCTGGAAGCTCTTGGTGATATGGGTGAACCAAGAGCGATATCTCTCATTATTCCAGGACTCCGCGACCCGGTATCCCAGGTAAGAATTGAGGCGGCATGGGCGCTCGATCATCTCGGCTGGAAACCCCAGTCAGACAATGATCGTGTCCAGTACCTTATGGCCAGAGAACAGTGGAACGATGTTGTTGCATTAGGAAGAGTTGCAGTTCCCGCGCTTATTGAATCGCTCCTTGGATCTCAATCCGGGAGCCGTATGGGCATAATCGAAGCACTCACCAAGATCGGCAGGCCTGCACAGGAGGCACTTACGGCTTATGCAAATGCCCAGGATCCGGCCATCCGGAAGACTGCCCGTCTTGCTCTTACAGAAATGACAAAGAAAAAAGCAGATGATGAGAAACGAAGGCCTGCAACAACAGACTCAGGTGCCTATAAACGGGAACTGAAAGATTCGGAAGATGCCCAGAAGAGTTTTTTAACGAGACATGGTCCCCTGAAGCCTATTTCAGGGGCTTCCTCCCCTGCACCCGCACCTGCATCCGGGAAGAAAGGGAAAGAACACCTTTCGATTGCCGAAATTATGGTAAAAGGTCAGGTGGATCTCTCAAAAATTCCGGTCCAGACCCCGTCAAAGCCAAACAATGGGAAATCCTCTCTCCCGGGTGCCCAATATATCGAAGATATCAATAAGGCAATCTCTGAATTTCATAAAAAAAACGGACTAACTCCCGGAGTGGTTCCTGAAGGGGCAGGATCTACCGGAAAAGATAAGCCTAACCCCTTACCTGCAACAGAAGAGACTGTTCCGGAACAACCCGAAAAAAAACCGGAGGAATTATCCCTTCCCCTGCGAGGGATCCGGAAGATGCCGGAAAAACCTCCGGAAATTGTAAAAACCCGAGAACAGATCATTGGCGATCTGATAAAGGGATTGAAAAATCCGGATCCCCTTATCCGTATCGCGTCTATTGAATCCCTGAAAGTCTACCGGGAAGCCGGTCGCAATGAGATCAAAAAATCTCTTCTGGATATGGATGCGCGGGTCCGGGAATCTGCGGCAGACGCCCTGGGAGATATCGGGGATGAAGCATGTGTACCTCCGCTGATAGCAATCACCCGGGATTCCGAGATCGAAGTGAGGATTGCAGCCATCAAATCCCTCGGAAAACTCAGGGATGAACGGGCTATTCCGCATCTCATCCGGTGTTTCACGGACGACTATCCCGTTATCCGGCATGTGGCCGCGGATTCCCTCATCCAGATTGGTGAAGAAGCAATTATCGCCCTGATTCTCTATCTCGATGATGAAAAATCCCTGACACGCCAGATGTCTGCCCGGGCGCTCGGAAAATCCCGGGATGAGCGGGTTATTCTTCCGCTCATCAAAAAGATCGGGGATTCGGATCCTGATATGAGGAATGCAGTTGTCCAGGCACTTTCCATGATCGGCCTTCCCTGTATCGAACCTCTTATAAACGTCCTGCAGCGGGGAACCCGGGACGAACGCCTGGGCGCGCTTGACGCATTGGGATACATTCCGGATGACCGGGCAAAAATTGCTATCGGGCAGGCGCTATCAGACCCCGATGAACTCGTACGGATCCGGGCGGCCCAGGTACTGAAGAAAAACGATGCACTCAAACTCTGGAGTAAAGTCTGGGCCGAACAGTTGCACCTGGAAAAACAGCAAAAGGAAACGAAAGAGATCGCACTTCCCATCAGGGCCGAGATCCCCCCGGTCGGTGAAGTGAAAACAGAAGTCAACCGTCTTATTGATTCCCTGCGGACAGGTGATCGAAAAGCCCAGGTCTCTGCCAGCTTTAAACTGATGGTACTTGGGCGTCCTGCAGTCGAGGCGCTCCTGACCTCCCTGAAAAAAGAGGACCCGGCCCTCCGGAATACGGCATCGGAGATTCTTGGAGAGATGCAGGAAACGGCCGTTGATCCCCTGATGAATGCACTCTCCGATGAAACACCCCTCGTACGGCAGGTTGCAGCACGGAATCTTGGCCGCATCGGAAACAGCCGGGCCCTTGAACCGCTCCTCGAATCTCTTGAGAGCGAGACAGATCCTGACGTGAAGAGCACAATTGCCGAATCGCTGGGATACATGGGAGACAATCGGGCCGTGGGGCCTCTCATTCGTGCACTTCGGGATCGGAACCTTTCGGTTCAGGCAATGGCTGCGAGATCCCTGGGGTATATCGGGGGAAATACGGCAACCGGTGCCCTTATTACGGCATTGAATGATGTCGACGAGCATGTACGGGAGGCAGCTCTTTCGGCTCTGCGGGATCCCTTGGGTCAGGTGCAGGAACACCTGGTGACCGCACTCAGGAACCCGGACCGGAACATTGCTCAGGGTGCTGCGGACGCTCTGGAGAAAGTAAGCTGGACCTCGCAGGATCCTATTGACACTGCGTATTTCCTGGTTGCAAAAGAGCGATGGGGCGAGCTCGATCAATTAGGTCCTGTGGCATTGCCCCTGCTTCGGGAACTGCTGGAGAATCCTCAGACAGAGATCCGGATTGAAGTTATCAAAACGATTGGCAGGATCGGAAGTACTGACGCGATTCCCTTACTCATACAGGCTCTGAAGGATCAGAATTTTATGGTTCGGAGAAGGGCGGAACAGGCAGTCATCGATATGGGAGATCCTGCCAGGAAAGCACTTATGGCACTGCCCGATCATGAGAACCCGGAATACGCACGGATCATTCAGAAAATTGAATCGAGGAAAGAGCGTCCGGCATCCTGATCCTTCTTACAGGAATGTCATAGCCTGGTTGAAATCTTTGCGACAATATTTCTCGAGTCAATCCGTCATGCCGTATTTGAACAGGATGTTTCGTCAACGGTTTTATAGCGATTCTGCATCGGAAAATATGAAGTATCAGGATGCCGGGATTATTTCACCTATACCTGAAATAAGTTCTCCCTTCGCCGGGAACCATCCATGATTCATGTTCCCAAGTAATGTGAGCGAGATGCTGTTTGTATACATGTTTGAAGACGGGTGGAAAACATTCCACCGGTTCTTTCCCTGAAGATCCGCATGGATCAGAACTTTTGCCTCCGGCGTGGTGTTGTAGTCTGCATAGATTACCCCAAGATACCGGGAGCATTCAGAGGAGGCAGTTTTCTGACCCGGTAACACCGAACAATCACTGGCCTGCAGCTCGTGAATCGGCTGGATTGTCATATCGTTCTGAAGAGGATCTATAGTATCAATAAGGGAACCGGCAGGAACATCGATAGTGAATTCAGATGGCCCTTCAGGAAGGATTTTTGGAGCGGTAATTTTTACCAGGGTTGCGTTACCTGCTTCATATATACCATAGTGCCAGCCCTTCGGTAAACCTGCTTCATCCGCGATACCGATCCGGTTTACAACCGGAGATTTCCCGTCCGGCCTGACCGGTAAGGGGATAAAAAATGTAGCGTTGGTAAGGGGCGTGTCGGTGCTGATGCTTACGGTAAATGTATAGGTACTATCAAGCGAACCCTGGAATGAGCTTCTGACATATCCCTCGTACAGGGTTGTAGCGGAAAAGATCAGTAAGACAACCAGAAATAGAGATATAACCGTTTTAAGGATCCTGTCCATGGTATACTCCGGTTTGTATTTTTCTGATAATTTTCAGTATTTCTGTCGTCCCGAACAGCAGGCTTCTTTCACGAGTAATTTCTTAAAAATACTATGCGTGGGGGGATGAAAAACTATTCCCCCGGCGGGAACAGGACGGCACCCTAATATCCTTTGAATCGCAACCATGGGATGATAATGGGATCTCTCTATGATCTGGTCCTGAAAAACGTCCTTCTTCCAACCGGGGGGATCGTTGACATAACGATTCATCAGGGTAGTGTTGTCCATGCCGGTGCAGCCCTGCCTTCCCGGGAAGTCCGGGATTGTTCCGGTTTTCTTGTTCTCCCGGCTGCCGTAGATATGCATGTGCATATGCGGGGCGGGAAGTCGCAATCTGCAAAAGAGGACTGGAGTACCGGCAGCAGGAGCGCTCTTGCCGGAGGCGTTACCCTCGTTGTTGATCAACCCAATACAATCCCCCCGATTATTACTCCGGATTTGTTCCGGAACCGGGTACGCGAGGCTGAGAAGGAATCCCTCTGCCAGTTCTCCATCAATAGCGGCATCTGTAACGGTACGGATATTCCCGCGATGTGGAAGGAAGGGGTAATGGCATTCGGTGAAATTTTTTATGCTCCCTCAAGTTATGGGGAAGCAATCGGGAAAGACTGCTTAAGGGAGATGCTCCGTGCAACCGGGGAACTCGATGCACTTGCAACAATTCATGCCGAAGAACCGGTCCCCGGTGACGATATTGATCTTCCGGCACATGATCGTGCAAGGCCCGGTGCAGGTGAGATCCATGCGGTCCGGGTAATCGGGTCACTACGGAATGGCAACGAACCAATTCATTTCTGTCACATGAGTACCCGGGAATCGGTATATTCCGCTAAGCCGTTCGGTACCGTTGAAGTGACTCCTCACCACCTCTTCCTCTCCCGCGATGCTTTTGTCCCCGATGATTCGCGTGGCAAGGTGAATCCCCCGCTTCGGAGTGAATCTGTGCGGAAAAATCTCTGGAACGCGTGGGATTCGATTGACGTTATTGCCTCGGATCATGCCCCCCACACACTTCCTGAGAAATCCTCCGGTTTTCCGGATGCACCTTCCGGAATTCCCGGTGTTGAGACAATGGTTCCGCTCCTCCTTCATAAGGTTCTGGAAGGGAAGATTTCTCTTCAATCCGTGATCGAGAAAACTTCTCATGCGCCCTGCCGTATTCTGAGGATCCCGGAGGAGGGATATTCTCCGGGGTGCAGGGCAGACTTTGCCATCTTTCCGAAAGAGAGCAGGAAGATTCGGGCAGAGGACCTGCACAGCAGGTGCGGCTGGACTCCCTATGAAGGAATGCAGGCAGTATTCCCAAGGGAGGTTATCATGGCCGGCCAATCCGTATTTTGCGATGGTGAGTATACCGGGACCCCGGGAAAATGGTTCTTCGGGAGGGGCTATATACATCCGGCCACAATATAACCCGTGCCGATACAGCGTATCCATAGGTCCCCGGGGGACTTACTGGCGTCGCCTAGGAGTGAACCATGGGACAACCCGGGTACGCGACAGGCATACGCCCGACTGGGTTAAGAACAGGTGAGGATCGGCAGCACGCCGCCTGTGATCCATGTTTGTTAAAGTCGGGCAACATCTTCCTTTCTGACCGGTATGCAGGAATTCAGACGCGCCCTTCATGAGACAGATCGCGGGACTGTTTTATCCATCGAAGTGACTGCAGGATCCAAACGGGAGAGATTTCCCGGAGGATTCAATCCCTGGCGTAACACTCTGGACTGCATAGTCACCGCCCCACCGGTTGATGGACGGGCAAACCGGGCTGTTGTTGAACTTATCTCTCGATCTCTGGATGTGCCAAAAAACCGGATTTCGATCCTGTCCGGTGCGGGTTCAACTCAGAAAAAGATACTGATCGAAGGGATAGGAACCGAAGCCCTTGCAACAATTCTTGAAAAATTATTTTGAAAACAAGTTAATCTCTTCGAAGATCAGGTTTTTCTCTTATAAGCGTACTTCCTTCCAAAACAGAGTTCCAATTATATTGGACTTTACATACACTTTAAGTAAAGGTACATGACAGATATATAATTTGTACCTATGATCAGTCGCATAATAACCTGCACGATCCATGGGGGTGCGTTTCCATGTATTCATCGGATACTACTAAGTACCTTATTCACATTATCGTCGAAGCCCAGGGGGTGGTCGAGAAACCTGACGTAGTCGGAGCCATATTTGGCCAGACTGAAGGGTTACTCGGCGAAGATCTGGATTTACGGGATCTCCAGCGCACCGGAAGGGTGGGGAGAATCGATGTTCAGATCACCAGCAAGAAAGGAGAAACTCGGGGAGAAATCCTGATATCTTCATCCCTTGACCGGGCGGAAACTGCGATACTCGCGGCATCGCTTGAAACGATAGACCGGGTAGGTCCGTGCGTCGCAAAAGTCTCGGTCGCATCTATCGAGGATATACGGGTTTCGAAGCGGAAAATGATTTTCGAGCGGGCCAAGGAGCTCCTGCTGGAACGCTTTGATGACGGGTCCATCGACAGCGATGAGCTTCTCGACGATGTCCGTGAATCGATGCGGATGGGGAAAATTGAGTCGATTGGGGATGAGAAAGTTCCTGCCGGACCGCACGTCATTGACTCTGATGCAATTATTGTTGTCGAAGGCCGGGCAGATGTTATCAACCTGCTCCGGTATGGCATCAAGAACTCAGTTGCAGTTGAAGGAACCCATGTCCCCCAGACTATCGTGGACTTAACCGAAAAGAAAACCGCTACCGCATTCCTTGACGGCGACCGGGGCGGTGAACTTATCCTGCGGGAGCTTCTCCAGGTTGCAGATATCGATTATGTTGCATTCTCTCCCCGGGGAAAAAGTGTCGAAGACATGGCACGTAAAGAGATCCTCAAAGCGCTCCGTAACAAAGTGCCTGCCGAACATGTCCGGGACCAGATATTTGGCGAAGAGAGCGGGGGAAATTTCGAGCAGAAAGTTGCCCGGCTTCTCGCATCGGAATCATCAGTCGCATCAGCTTCGGAATCAGAAGAGCGACGGCAGCGTGCAGTGGCAGCATTGCAGGGCCAGAGAAAGAGCCGGGACTATCCGCAGCGCGTGCCCCAGACCCTGCGTGACCATATGGAAGACGTACGGGGCCAGAAGATCTCCCGGTTTCTCTCAAAAGATCTCGGTATTGTAAATGAGACTCAGCCGGACAATGTTGAACAATTAGTGGAGTCGCTCGGCCCCGAGGTTGTCGGACTTGTCACGGACCAGTCTGTAAACCAGAAGCTTCTTGATCGACTGGCAGTAAAAGGGCTTGAGTACGTGGCTGCACGGGATTTCAAGGGGGTTATCAAGCGCCCTCTGACCATCAAACTCATGAAGATAACCTGATCGACATTGGGGCGGGCCCCATATTTTTTTATAATCCTACCGCGCATTGTGATCCTTGGAAGAAGGCACGCATGCATAAAGAAGAACTTATATCGCTTCACCAGATTCTCTTTGATCTCAAGGAATACCTTGAATCAGTTAATCCGGATCTGAAATTTCCGCAGTATGCAGCCCTGAAAATCCATCCATCCCAGCAGCATAAAAGCAAACAGGAGCATAAATATGCAATCTTTGTTCTGGGAACCGATCTTGCAAATGCCACCCGGGATGTTGAGTTTTCATCATCGAGCAGGATATCGGCACGTATGAAAGAACTTGCCGATAAAACCTTAAAAGAGATGGAAAACTCAGAAGACTGAAAAATCTGCTTTGCGGGCATGGTTCCTGTGTGCGGGTGCAACGGAATTCCGGGCTGTTTTTTGTTCCCCTGGGGAATGAATTCGGAAGATATTTCCTTAAAATTCCAACCGTATACTGCTTGGCACTTGTAATTTATCAGCTCTTTCCGGATAGCCGGTTTACTGTCTGCTGTCCCGTACAGGTATTGATGGAGGAAAAGGTATGTCTGACCTTTCAATCGAACAGGTAACGTCGCAGAATTTTCGCGAATATCTTGATCTTCTGGAAAAACTCGCAGAATACGAACACCTTACCCCGCCGGATATCGAAGCCCGGGAGCGCCTGAAGAGGGATGCGCTCACCCCGCCTCCGAAATTTGAAGCATACCTGGGATGTATCGGGGGTAACGCAGTTTCGTACATTACCCTGTATTTCACGTATTCTACCTTCCTTGCGCGACCGACCCTGTACCTGGAGGATATTTTCGTTCTCGAACCGTACCGGAAGACAGGGGTTGGAAGATCCCTCATGCAGTTCTGCCGTTCGCTCGCTGCAAAACGCGGCTGTGGCCGGATGGAATGGACGGTCCTCACCTGGAACGACCCGGCCATCCGGTTCTATGAGCGATGCGGCGGAAAGCGTTTGGACTGGTACCTGTATCGGCTGAATGCAGATGATATATGAGGGATACGTCCTGATCCCCAACTCTTTTCTCCCCACCCCGCCCAATTCCCGATAGTGAAGGGCAGTGATCAAATATTATCCGGCACCCGAACAGGGTCTTGATATCGGGCTCGTAAACCGGGCAGTGGAAGCTGCATTTGCAGAGCATGGTCGGGGAAATGTGCAGATGCCGCCGAAGATCTATGTCACACTTCCGAACGGCGATTTCCGGACGATGCCCGCATATCTTCCATCAGAGCAGATTGCAGGAGTGAAGATCGTGAATGTGCATCCGGAAAACCCGAAAGCGGGTGTTCCTACCGTCATGGCAACGACTCTCATCCTGGACATCGCTACCGGGGTTCCGGTTGCGATCCTGAACGCGACCGGACTCACTGATCTCAGGACGGGTTCTGCCGGGGCAATCGCTGCAAAATATCTTAGTCCCAAAAGAGAGATTGTACTCGGAGTTATCGGCAGCGGGAGGCAGGCGGAAGCGCAGATTGCAGCGACCGCGCGTGAACTTTCCATTCGGGAAGTGAAGATAGGGAGCAGGGACCGTTCACATGCGGAATCCCTGGCCGGGAAGTTTCAAGATCTCAATGCCCATGCTGCCAGTCTTGAAAAGACCTGCGAATGCGATGTCCTGGTCACGACAACACCTTCCCGTGTACCGATTATCCGGGATGAATGGATTCATGAAGGGATGCACATTAACGCAATCGGTGCTGATGCACCGGGAAAGGAGGAACTGGACCCTGCCATCCTGCACCGTGCCCGGGTCTTTGTCGATGATCCGTCGCAGGCATTCCATTCCGGTGAGATTAATGTTCCGGTAACAAAGGGACTCTTTGCGACCTGGATGATAGCAGGAACCCTCGGGCAGGTGGTCATTGGAAAGCACCGGCGGGAGAAATCAGGTGAGATAACGGTCTTTGATTCGACCGGCCTTGCTATTCAGGATCTTGCAATTGCATCGATTGCAATGAGGAGCGCCACGGCAATCGATCTCCCGTTCCTGGAGAAATCCGGGCAGTAAGCAACGGGGTGGTGATCGATGCAAGGGGGGGGAAGATTCCCTACAGTATGTGAGGGAGATGCTCTTCGGTTTGTGGTAGCATCCCCTCCCAAAACATCTGACTCCGCCAGCACTTATGGAAATGGTTGGCGATTGTTACTGGAAAAACCTGAATCCGGTTTGCTTCGGCAGATCCCTAAAACATCCGGACGAGAGCCACCTCTGTACGAACACATCACCTGATACGTTCCGGTTATCCAAGGAACCCCTGGGGGATTATCAAAAAAGATGGCAAGGAACCGGTGATTTACAGATCCTTGCGCTCGAACTTCTTCCAGACTTTCTCACGGTATACCGGGCCGGAGTTATAGGTGCAGAAGGGGATAAGTTTCCCATCCGGGGTTGCATAATGGATGCAGCACCGCTGGACCCGTCCCACATCGTAATTGTACCGGTCCATGAAATGCATGGTACCGATGAAAAGTGCATTCCAGTGGAAATCGCGCAATGCCTCGAAATTCTGGGAAATGAGCATCTTTCCAATCAATTTCCAGAAGTCCGAAGTATTCCCTTCCTCACTCATCTTTACCGCATCACGGAGATCTTTTACGCCTTCAATGAGTGCGGTATATTTGTTGATAGTCCCTCCTTTCTTGACACGCTCTGTCATCTTCGTGATTGACTCAAAGAATTTGTCAACATTCACTATCCGGTTGATGGGAACAATCTTCCCTTCTTTGACAAAGACGTACGTCGCCGCACCGCAGTGCTGGTGTGCCGTAAACCGGATCTGGGGTTTTCCTGTGTATGCCTCCACAAGATCCGAGAATGGAACCACGCAGGGTACCGGGTAAAAGTCGGCTTTCCGGAGATCTCCCTTCGTCTGCGATTCAATATCCCCCAGAAGATCCGGTATCGTGATACGCTGATTGAGCATATCATCGGGAGACATGGCGCCTGTAAATGCCACCGGCTGGAAATTGACTCCCCGTATGATATCAATGTGATCGGCGGCGAACCGGATAATATCCCCGGCTTCCTGATCGTTTCTGCCCTTGATCATCGTTGGAACCAGCACAATCCCGAGACCGACAGCAGCACAGTTTGCAATGGCCTTCATGTTGGCTGCAAGAAACGGATTGGTCTTCTTGGTAACCCCATCAAAGTGGAGATAAACTGTAGAGAGTCCGGCCTCCTTCAGTCTGCCGGCAAGTTCAGGATCTTTTGCCAGTTTGACCCCGTTTGTTGCCATCTGAACCTGGGGAAACCCGAGTTCCTTTGCCTTCCGGATGATATCCAGAAGATCGTCACGCATTGTTGGTTCGCCACCCGAGAACTGGACTGCCGGTGCAGGACACGGTTTTTCCTCCCGAAGAACCTCCATCATTTTAACCAGTTCGTCAAAGGTTGGCTCATAGACAAACCCGCAGGCACGGGCGTTGGCAAAGCAGAAATCACAGTCCAGATTGCAACGGTTAGTGAGATCGATATTTGCGAGAAGAGTTCCCGATTGGTGAGATGCACAGAGACCACACTGTGTCGGGCAGGATTCCGGCGGAGGTGAGGTAACCTGCGGGTTCTCAATACCCCTGCCGGGAGTATCGTATGCTTCGAACCTGCGGTACATCTCCGCATCCCCCCAGTACAGATCTCTGAAAGGGCCGTGATCAGGGCATGTGCGAACCAGCCAGATTTTGCTGTCCTCTTCGATGATATCGGATTCGAGAACCGACATACAAGTCGGACAGAGGCTCTTTGTCTTTTTTATTAGCATACCTTAGCTCCCGTTGCAGATAACAGAATTTCGAATGAGATAACTTAAAGATTGTAACTGCTCTTTATTACAGGTATCGGAGTGCTATATTATTAGTCTTGAGTCTTTGATAACACCCCTGATTTCTGCAGTCTTATCGGCATTCTGGCTTATGCTTCCCGCATATGTTCCGAATCCGGTAGCTGCGGCCGCAGGTGGAGGGAGACCCATTGACGGGGGAAGGAATTTCTTCGATGGAAAACGGATTCTTGGCGATGGCAAGACCTGGCGTGGTCTTCTCATAGGAATTCTTGTTGGAATCCTTGTCGGTGCTGTTCAGATCACTCTTCAGAACCAGTTCAACCTGATATCGGTTCCCTGGCATACTCCGTTATCGGTAGTTCTCTTCGCAACGGGGGCATTACTCGGGGATATCGGAAAGAGCTTCTTCAAGCGGCGTCTGGGGAAAGACCGGGGCGCCAGGTGGCCGGTTGCCGATCAGTATGATCTTGTTATCGGGGCGTTCATCCTTGCAGTAATTTTCGATTATCCCTGGTTGGTACATGTCATGTCAGTTCCAATTATCATTGCCCTGGTAATACTGACACCGCTCCTGCACCGGGGCGCCAACCTTATCGGCTATGCGATAGGAGTGAAGAAAGAACCATGGTAAAACAGATCGCGGAAGCATTGATCGAGAGTGGTGCTGTTGAATTTGGCAGGTTCACATTGGCATCAGGACGGGAGAGCAGTTACTATATCGATATCAAGTCCGCTGTTACCCACCCCGTTCTTCTCAGGCTGATAGCGGATGAAGTTGCCCGGACTCATGATTTCGATATCATTGCGGGTGTTGCAGTCGGGGGAGTTCCACTTGCGGTAGCGGTTTCCCTTGCAAGCGGAAAGCCATATGCGATTATCCGGAGCAGCGAGAAGGATCATGGGAAGAAAGGACGGATAATCGGAAATGTCGCAGGAAAGCGTGTCCTCCTCATCGAAGATGTTACGACCTCCGGAGGTTCTGCACAGTATGGGATTACCGAACTCCGGTCCGCGGGAGCTCTCATTGACTCCGTAATAACTGTTGTTGATCGCGAAGAGGGTGCGGCAGAGATGCTTGCAAAGGATAAAGTTGCCCTGCTCCCTCTCGCCCGGGTAAGCGAGATCCTCGCTGCACGGAAAGCGTGAAAAAGGTGGTAGTATCCCGGAGGGAATACCTCTATATTATTCCGAAGAAATTTTGACCGAAGGAAGCAGAATACTATGAGAATGAAGGTTCTTCTTGTGGGCGGTGGCGGGCGTGAGCACGCACTAGCCTGCGCCTTGTCCCGGGGCCGCGCTACTGATATCTATGCGGTGATGCCTCGGAGAAACCCGGGTATTTCTGCACTTGCCAAAGATGTTCTTTTGACCCGGGAGACCGATGTTCCAAAGATAGTTTCCTTTGCAAAGGAGTCTGGCGTAGATCATGCAGTCATCGGCCCGGAAGCGCCTCTTGAAGCAGGGCTCGTAGACAGCCTGGATGAGATCGGCGTAGGCTGTGTGGGTCCGCACCGGCTTGCGGCAAGGCTCGAGACCGACAAGGGATTCTGTCGGGACATGATGAAGGAACACGGGATAGCGGGCTGTCCGCTGTACCGGGTTTTCCGGGATCCTGAAGATGCAGTCCTTTTCATTCAGGATCACAAGAACGATCTTGCAATAAAACCCATTGGCCTGACCGGGGGGAAGGGAGTACGGATCATGGGTGAACATGTGGATCGTGACGGTGCAATTGCCTATGTCCGTGAACTGGGCGGGAATGTAGTCCTTGAGGAGCGGCTTATTGGGGAAGAATTCACCCTCCAGGCCTTTGTGGACGGTTCCCACCTCGTTCCGATGCCACTGGTCCAGGACCATAAGCGGGCATACGATGGAGACCATGGACCCAACACGGGTGGGATGGGGGCCTATACAATGCCCGATCACCGGCTCCCGTTCGTAACCGAAGCGGATTATCATGCAGCCCTTATCATTATGCGAAGTGTGGTCAGTTCGATGAAACGGGCCGGGAGTCCCTATAAAGGAATTCTTTATGGCCAGTTCATGAATACCCGCGACGGACCAAAAGTGATTGAATTCAATGCCCGGTTTGGAGACCCTGAAGCAATGAATGTACTCTCCCTGCTCACTTCGGATTTTGGAGAGATCGTTGCAGGTATTGCAGCCGGATCCCTGTCCCCGGGTGCTGTAAAGTTTGAAAAGTTCGCCACGGTCTGCAAATACCTTGTACCTGATACATATCCTGAATCCAGCGAAGCGGCAGGACACCCGGTAATTCCCGGAGAACCTGGCAAAGCCCTTCTCTATTATGCAAATGTAGACGAGAAGAATGGCCAGCTTCTCACGGCAAGTTCACGCACCCTTGCCTTTGTCGGCATGGGAGAGACCCTGGACGAAGCCGAGAGAATAGCGGAAAGGGCGGCGGCAGGGACCCGGGGCCGGGTCAGATACCGGAAAGATATCGGAACTTCCGGGCTTCTTTCCCGGAGGATTGCACATATGGCGGAGGTGCGAAAATGAAACACTGTGTATCGGTTCTGGATCTGGATGAAAAGATCCTTGAAAGGCTTCTTTCGGACGCAGCGCGGCTGAAAGCCCTACGGAAGGTGGGGGAAGCCCATGAATACCTCAAAGGGAAAAACCTGGCGATGATCTTTGAGAAATCATCGACCCGCACCCACATGTCTTTCGAGGTTGGGATAAACGAGCTCGGGGGCCATGCCCTCTTCATGAATGCAAGGGATATGCAGATTGGGCGGGGTGAGGAGATCAGTGACACCGCACGGGTTGCCTCCCGCTATGTTCAGGGAGTCATGATCCGGGCTTACCGTCACAGCACTATTGAAGAGTTTGCCCGGTATGCAACAATCCCGGTTATCAACGGGCTCTCCGACCGTGAGCACCCCTGCCAGATCCTTGCCGATATCCTCACAAT
This sequence comes from Methanoregulaceae archaeon, assembly GCA_039683275.1. Lineage (GTDB taxonomy): Archaea > Halobacteriota > Methanomicrobia > Methanomicrobiales > Methanospirillaceae > JBDKRP01. The sequence continues at coordinate 20,985 of JBDKRP010000146.1, forward strand.
CAGGGAGCGGTTTGGCAATACCCGGGGTCTCCGGGTTGCCTGGATCGGGGATGGGAACAATGTCTGTAACTCCCTCATGCTCTCTGCGGGAATTACCGGGATGGAGATTACCGTTGCGTGTCCCGCAGCCTTTGCCCCACCGGAAGAGATTGTTACCACGGCACAGAAGCGGGGCGGCAGGATAACGGTCATCCGTGACCCGGTTCAGGCTGCAAAGGATGCGGATGTTCTTGTGACCGATACGTGGATTTCGATGGGAGATGAGGCAGAGAAAGAAGAGCGGCTCCGGGCATTCCATGGGTACACGGTAAATACAAACCTTCTCTCAAAAGCGAATACCGATGCCATTGTGATGCACTGCCTTCCGGCACACCGGGGCGAAGAGATATCTGCAGAAGTTATAGATGGCCCGCAAAGCGCTGTCTGGGATGAAGCCGAGAACCGGCTCCACGCCCAGAAAGCCCTTATGGTATACCTTATGCAATAGTTGCATTAATAAAAAAGAAATTTATTTTTCCGCGATAAATTCGTTCAGTTTTTCAAGAATATACTTCTCAACTTCAACCGAGACTTCTTTTGTTCCCCGAAATGCCAGAAGTTCCCGGGCATCGTTATCCATATTAGCAAAGGAAAGTGGTACGCTCCGCTCGACCAGCTGTACATCAAATTTTTTCATGACATCCACGATTATCTTTCGCGGCACCCCGGGGGGAACCAGGACGTCATAGAGTTCTTTTTTTGGTTCTGTCTCTTCCGGCATGTTTTTCCCCAAGTTTATTTTCCGATCTTAATCCGCCTGCTCATAATGCACTTGCCCCCGCGAACCCCGCCGATCGGGTTCTTTGGTTTCCCCAGCGAGTTCATGCACCGGCCCATAAGGGCAGCACCCCGGGCAAGGCCATCATCCACAAATACCAGGTGGTCAACAGGTTTATCGAAGAGTTTCCGTTCGATGATCCCGTCAAGAATATACTCCGGTTTCCTTCCTGAAATAGCTGCTCTTCCCGTGAACCCGATCGAAGCATTCGGGGGAACCATTCCCTGATCTACTGCGACATCTACGAGCCGGAGGGCCATCCGGGCGCAGACCCGGTCAATCACTTCGTTTAAAACTCCGAGACTGTAGTTCTCGTTAATCTCGGCGCCGATCTCCAGCAGTTTTTCAATCTCGTCCCCGTTATTACCGCTGTCGCAACCGATCAGGGCAATACCGGATTCTGCCGCAATGTTTGCGCACACCGGCACTCTGCCAAACCGGGTCCTGTCCGGAGGAACTATCCGGATATCGATATGCCTATGGGCCCTGTCTACGTATTCCTCAACGACCCGTGAATTTCCTCCCAAGGAAAACATGCCTGTTCCGCTGGTATCCCCAAAGAGATCGAGAGCCGTTCCGGTACGTTCCAGAACCCTGCCGGTACCCCGGACAATGGCATCCGGTATCGCACCAGCGAGACCACAGAAGTTACCGATGGTTTTCGCGAAGGGATTGGGAACCTCGGGGGGAACATCTCCGGTTATCCTGCCGTCGAGAGTGGTCCCGAAATCAACCGATATGCAGGGGTTACGGAAATCTACTTCCGTCCACTTTGCTCCCTCTTTGATCCCCGCCATCGCAAGTTCTCCTTCCATCTCATTTGCGACCATCTCAACACCGGTCGATCCGACCGGAGGGACGACGCCTGCAACTGCCCCAATGAAGACAACCTTGTCTGCAAAACTGAATGGCTGGAGTTTTGCAGCCTGGTTCTGCTTCGCCATAGGAGGTGTCATCTTTCTGGGAGGCACTCCGGCGGCGAGACAGCCGTTGGCAAGAGCTACGACAAAGTCCCCTACCTGGTCCGGGGACTCCATCTCAGCAACCACTCCGGTGCTCCTGACAACAAAATCAAGTTCTTTCTGGATATCGAGGTGCGCTTCCTCATGGCACCGGAGAAGGGTGTCCCGTACGAGTTCCGTCACCGATTCACGGCTCAATTCCGTCCCATCAAGGGTCTCTCCGAATATCTCTTCTCCCGGTTTTGGCTTCCTGATATCCCGGCTCATGGAGACAGTTTTATGGATCACGTAGCTCATGCCGGTCTCGAGGTTCACTCCGGTCAGGATACATTTTGTTGTTGTATTGCCCATCTCGACCGAAGCAACAATAAAATACGGTTTGATTTTGTATTCCGGAATGCTCATACCTGCCCCGTGTGCAATAGAGGGGGGAGGGGGGCTTTCCACAATATGGGGTTTCGGTTTAAAAAAGCGATTCATGAAATTGGCGCACATACTATCCGATTTTCCCGTTGCCGGGCCATATACCTTTCTGTTATGCACGGCGTCGGGCCGGGAAGAACCGGCAAATAAAACGGGGCAAGGATTATGGTACCCTGTGGCAAAGAGAGAATTGTTGAGAATTCTATGGCGGAACTGAGTGGGGAAATGAAAGAGGCATTTACGAAGATGAAGACCTTCTCAATCGCGACTGCATCACGGGAGGGTATCCCGAATGTTGTTCCTATTGCGTTTGTTCAGGTGAAAAATGCCGACACCATCTGGATTGCAGATAATTTTATGAAAAAGACGCTTGCCAACCTGAAGGAAAATCCGAATATTTCATTTTTCCTCTGGGGGCCGGAAATCCACGGTTGCACTCAGGTGAAGGGAACGGTCTCGTTGGTAACATCAGATACCGAATTTGAAGAGATGAAAAAATGGGTGCATGCAAAAACTCCGACTCTCCCTGCAAAGACCCTGCTTATTGTCAAGGTAACTGAGATCTACTCCTGCACGCCTGGCCCTGGTGCCGGAGAAAAAATGGGGTAAAATTATATGGGGGAATTAATTTTTCTTTTTCTTCATCTGGTGCACGATACGGGCCTGGAGACCGAAGTAGTTTGAGACCCCGATTGCGTGGCACTGGTCGATGCACGAACTGTCAAAAGATACAAGATCGCTGGAATAGATTGCGTCCGGAGAACTGCGTCCCAGGATCTGGAATGATCCCTTGAAGAGCGAAAGATCAACGGTTCCATTGACCCGTTCCTGTGTACTATCGACAAATGCATTGAGTGCGTGATACAAGGGCTCATGAACAAGGCCCATGTAGGCAAGCTCCGACCACTTGTCATCTACCATCCGCTTGAAAGCCAGTTCCTCTCTTGTGAGAACCAGACCTTCAAGATCCCGGTGGGCACGCAGGAGAACCGTAGCTGCCGGGTGCTCGTACACTTCCCGGGCTTTCAGTCCCAGGATACGATCTTCGATCATATCGTTCCTGCCGATTCCGTGACTTCCGGCAATTTTGTTGAGCCTCTGGATAAGAGTATAGCCATCCATCTCTTTCCCGTTCATGGATACCGGGATTCCACCTTTGAACCCAAGGACTATCTTTTCCGGGGTATCCGGGGCTTTCTCAGGAGAAACTGTCCAGAGGTAGATCTCTTCAGGTGGATGATAATCCGTTTCTTCCAGTCTGCCGCCTTCGATACTTCTGCTCCAGCAGTTTTCATCCATGCTCCAGGGTTTGTCCTTGACAACAGGTACGGGGATTTTGTGTTTCTCTGCGTACTCAATTTCCCAGTCCCTCGTGAGATTCAAATCCCGAATAGGAGCGATGACTTCATACCCCGATCCCCGGATGATGAAATCGAACCTGAGCTGATCATTTCCCTTTCCGGTACAACCGTGGGCTATTGCGGTTGCTCCTTCTTTTTCTGCAATCTTAACGATTTCTTCAGCGATAAGGGGCCGGGCAAGCGATGTCCCCATAGGGTAACCCTCGTAGGATCCGTTTGCCTTGATTGCCGGGAAGAGGTGGTCGCTTACGAATTTTTTCCGGGCGTCAATGGTATAATGTTTATCCGCAAACTGGTTTCCCTTTTTATCGGCAATTGCGATTTCCTCATCGCGCTGGCCGACATTCACGGACACGGTAACAACCCGATCGCAGTTATAGCGCTCTTTGAGAAGCGGAATACAGATGGAGGTGTCAAGACCTCCGGAATAGGCAAGGACTACTGTCCCGTTTTCCTTCTTTACCATGATATCTCCTGTATCTGACCTGCAGTAATCTCTATGTACTAACGCAGGAATTCTACATGAAGATTGGGTTATTCGGTAAAAAAGGAAAATGGAATGAAAAATCAAAGGATAGATCCGGATTATCTCCGGCGTCGCTCCTCATAATCTTCATCTTCAGCGTACTCTTCTTCCTCATCTTCGTATTCCTCTTCGTCCTCATAATCACGGTTTCTTCTCGCGATGAACACGATACTTATCACAATGATTACGAGAATCAGGATGCCAATCCCGACATACATGAGCGGAAGGCTCTTTACTTTCTGGAGGATTCCCGTATCGGGTGTTGCAGTGGGAGCTGCTGTTGTAGGTGCTGTTGTGACAATTGTTGTTGGAATGGTTGTAGGTGCTGTTGTGACCTGAGTGGGTACCTCGGTTGGCTGTGCAGTCAATGTGGGTGTTGGCGTGGCGGATACCAGATTGGCTGTATAGGTGGTTATCGTGCCTGGAACAGCCCGGTTGTACTCGTCTGCTTCCTGGATTGTGATGACATTAATCGTCCCATTCAGGCTGCTGGATGGTGCAGTACCTTTCATTACAACCGTCATCGATTCCTTTACACCGGGCGGCTGGCTGATGCTGAACCCATTATAATAAACACTGTTTCCGGTTTTCTCGATAGTCGGCCTGGAAACACCGGCCGCGGTAAGGGTCATCTGCCAGGCGGGTTGCCTAAGGTCACTCAGGAAATTCAGATTGTTCGATGAGTTGAAGGAACCTTTTTCGGTGGGTGCAGTGAAATTCAGGACGAGGTTGACAGTTACAGTCGATCCTGCAGTAATATCTCCTGAGGGGGATATTCTGATTGTACTAACATTATAATATGCCGACGCTGATGTAGCCAGTGCGAGGAGCGTCAGCACCAGAAGAGCCGATGTGCCAATTTTCATTCCTATCATCATCTGGATTGGACATATGAGATATTAATACCTAAGGGAAACATTGTCGATTATCAGTGAGTGTTTTTAAAAAAGAATTTTAATTAGAGTATATCCTAGAACCGGATCAGGATCCAATATAATGCTGGATCGGTTCGAGTGTAATTCTCTCTTTCTTAATCGCATCGATTGCAAGAGCTGCCGCCCGGGCCGCCTGGATGGTGGTAATGTATGGAATGCCTAAGTCGACTGCAGCTCGCATGATCTGGTAATGATCGAGACGTGACTGCTTGTCAGTTGGAGTATTGATGATGAGCCGGATTTCTCCATGGCGCATCATGTCTATGACATTGGGCGATCCTTCCTGTACTTTTCGCACTAAGTTGACTTCAATTCCCACCTGCGACAGATAGTCAACAGTTCCTGAAGTTCCATAGAGGGTGAGGCCCAGGAGGGAGAATTTCCGCGCAATGCAGATGACATCCTCTTTCTGCTCGGCATTCACGGATATGAAGACATTACCCTTGAGCGGGAGATCATTATCGGCTGAGGTACTTGCTTTATAGTACGCTCTCCCGAAATCGTAATCGATTCCCATCACTTCCCCGGTACTTTTCATTTCAGGGCCAAGGACGGTATCCACGCCATTGAGTTTGTTGAACGGGAGGAGGACTTCTTTCACCGCGACATGATGAATATCAGTCTCCTTCACGTTGAGATCACGAAGTTTTTTGCCGTTCATCACCGTTGCAGCGATCTTTGCGAGCGGGATACCGGTTGCTTTCGAGACAAAGGGAACCGTGCGGCTGGCACGCGGGTTTGCCTCAAGCACATAAACAATGTCGTTTTTGACGGCAAGCTGCAGGTTTACGAGGCCTACCACTCCCAGACCGAGGGCAATCTTTTTTGTATAATCCCTCACGCGGGTGACAATGGATGCCGATAAAGATTGAGTGGGGATGACGCAGGCAGAATCCCCGCTATGGACCCCGGCTTCCTCAATGTGTTCCATGATCCCCCCAATCAGAACTTCCTCTCCATCACATACCGCATCGACATCCAGCTCGATCGCATTCCTGAGGAACGAGTCGATCAGGACCGGGTGGTTTCTGCTTACCCGGACTGCTTCGCGCATGTAGGTTTCCAGTTCAGCAGCGTCATGGACGATCTCCATGGCACGGCCGCCAAGAACGTACGATGGACGAACCAGCACCGGGTATCCGATTTTTTCAGCTTTTTCCCGGGCTTCTGTTTCGGAATATGCGGAACTGTTGGGCGGGCTGGGAATATTGAGTTCATCGAGAAGAATACTGAACCGATCCCGGTCCTCAGCAATATCCATTGCATCGGGAGTCGTTCCCAGAATACGGGTCTTAAGCCCCCATCTCTGGATTTCCTTTTCAATGGGTACTGCAAGGTTGACGGCATTTTGTCCCCCAAACTGAACCATTACCCCGTAATAATCATCCTTCCGGAGGATGTTCATTACGTCCTCAAGAAGCATCGGTTCGAAAAAGAGCCGGTCTGATGTATCATAATCCGTAGATACGGTCTCAGGATTATTATTGACTATGTGAACCTCGACGCCTTCCTCACGCAGGGCTTTTACTGCATGCACCGTACAGTAATCGAACTCAATTCCCTGCCCGATCCGAATCGGACCCGATCCCAGGATGAGGACTTTTTTCTTGTTGTCTTTCACGAGTTCGCATTCCTGTTCCCAGGTTGAATAGAAGTACGGCGTTGTCGCAGGGAATTCTGCCGCACAGGTGTCTACCATCTTGAACGTCGGGAGCCCGGTAACAGCCTCGATTTCATCTGGGTTTTTACCGGTCAGTTCATGGATTTCCAGGTTCGTGAATCCAAATTCTTTGGCCTTGAGGATAGTTTCCCGGGAAGGATCTTTTTGAAGAGCCAGCTCCATATCGATGATATTTTTCATCTTCTCAAGGAAAAATGGCGTAATAGCAGTCAGTTTGTGAATTTCTTCGAGGGAAAAACCGTTCCGGATCGCATCGAAGAGTGTGTGGAAACGTTCATCGGTAGGCCGGGAGAGGATCATCCGGATCTCACTGGGGTTGTCGTGACCGGTTACATCGGTATCGATGGAACGGAGCGCTTTTTTAAATGCCTGTTCAACGGTCCGGCCAATTGCCATAACCTCTCCGGTACTCTTCATCGCAGTCGTGAGAGTGCGATCTGCGCTTTTGAACTTATCAAACGGCCACCGGGGGATCTTCACAACTATATAATCTATCGTTGGTTCGAAGGAGGCGGGGGTACATCCGGTAACGGTATTTGTAATCTCATCAAGCCGAAGGCCAATTGCAATCTTAGCTGCAACCCGGGCGATTGGATATCCGGTTGCTTTGGATGCGAGAGCGGATGAACGGGAAACGCGGGGATTTACTTCAATGACCCGGTAATCTCCCTCTTTGAACGCAAACTGGATATTACAACCGCCCTGGACATTGAGCGTCCGTATGATCTTGATGGCTGCGCTCCGGAGTTTTTGAAACTCGTCATCTCGGAGAGTAAGAATTGGGGCGACAACAACACTTTCCCCGGTGTGGACTCCCATAGGGTCCACATTTTCCATTCCACAGACAATGAGGCAGGTGTCAGCGGCATCCCGCATGACTTCGAACTCAATCTCTTTCCAGCCTGCAACACTCTCCTCAATGAGAACCTGGTGAATCCGGGAGCGGTTCAGGCCAAGTTCGACAATCCTGCGCATCTCTTCTTTGGTCCGGGCGATTCCGCCTCCGGATCCTCCGAGAGTATATGCCGGCCTGATAATGACCGGTAACCCAACCTTTGCTATTGCTTCATCAATCTGGTCAGCGCGGTCAAGGATGAAACTTTTTGGGACGGGTTCCCCAATCTTGATCATGAGGTCCCGGAACTTTGACCGGTCCTCCCCCTGATAAATTGCCTCAAGGGGTGTTCCCAGGATCTCTACATTCCGGAGAGCGCCCATTTCTGCGAGTTCCGCCGTCATATTCAGCCCGGTCTGACCTCCCATGCCGCTCAGGACCCCGTCCGGTTTTTCTTTTTCGATAATTTTTGCTATAATTTCGGCACGGAGCGGTTCAATGTAGATAGTGTCCGCCATATCGGGGTCTGTCTGGATTGTTGCAGGATTGGAATTGACAAGGACAACGGACACTCCTTCTTCCCGCATTGCCTGGCAGGCCTGGCTTCCGGAAAAATCGAATTCCGCTGCCTGTCCTATCTGGATAGGTCCTGATCCGATGATGAGGACTTTTTTTATGTGCTCTTTCCGGGGCATCAGCAGAGCCTCCTGAAAAGGGAATCAAAGAAAAATGCTTCTGTATCGCGGGGCCCTGCATGGGCTTCCGGATGGAACTGAACCGTGGTCACATCGAGATCCCGGTTTTCAAATCCTTCAACCGTCCCGTCATTTACATTTGTAAACGAAACCTTGCATCCTTCCGGGAGGGACGCGGGATTTACTGCGAATCCATGGTTCTGTGTGGTGATGAAGATACGGCCATCTTTATACCGGACCGGTTGGTTTGCGCCACGGTGGCCGAATTTCAATTTATAGGTCTCCCCCCCAAGAGCGAGTGCAGCTATCTGATTACCCATGCAGATACCGAAAACCGGCATTGTCCCAATGGTTTCCCTGACACAGGTTATGGCCGCTGTTGCAGTTTTGGGATCACCGGGACCATTACTGATGAATAGGCAGTCCGGATTAATAGCCTGAATATCCTTTGATGAGGCATTATGGGGAAAAACGTAGATATCGCCACCCCGCTTCGAGAGGCTGAGAAGCATATTTTTCTTGATTCCGAGATCGAGAACCGCGATTTTTTTCCCTGTTCCGGGTATGTGATAGGGTTCCTTGCATGAGACCGCAGGGATAAGATCGTGGTCTGATATTGAGGGTGTTCTGCGGGCAAGATCTACTGCATATTCTCCATTATCGTCCCCAACAACGAGCGCAGCCTTGAGAGTACCTTTCACCCGGGTCTTGATTGTCAGGTGACGGGTGTCAACTCCGGTCAGCCCGAAAAGTCCGTTCTCTTCAAAATATTTCCGTAGCGTTGGTTTCGCATCGGGAGATTCACATATTTCCCGTGTTACCGCGCCCAGGGCCCGTACTTCCGGGTTCTGGAGATTCTGAATATCCACACCATAATTTCCGATTGTGGGGAAAGTAAAGAGGAGGATCTGCCCGAAATAACTCGGGTCGGTCAGTGCCTCCATGTAGCCGGTCATCAGGGTATTAAAAACCAGTTCTCCGGAACATTCTCCTTCGACACCGAATCCTTCACCAACCACAAATTCCCCATCTTCTAATCCCAGAACAGCCTTCATCAAATACCATAGATTATGTGCTATGAACCTTTTTAACGGTAATGTAACTGACGGAAGAGGATTTCGTGAAGAAGTGGGTATTTTTTCGTATTCCAAAAGAGTGGAATCGCGCATTGGCACGTCATAACCCTTAAAAATCGATCTAATGTCAATCTATCGGATAGCTGTCTGGGACGTGTTCCCTGCGAAACGCGACCTTTTCAATTATTTTGGCAGGGTAACATGGACTATACCTATGTATAATCCATAATTGTAATCGATTGTGGTAACGATTATATTGAGTCAGAACTTATGTATACCGAGACAACTGAGGAACATCAATTTCTCCGAGGTATGGTAATGCAAAACGACGGCATTTCTGGCACTCCCGCATCTACACCAGTCCAAGCGGGAAATATATTACTGCACAGGAAGAATCCGGTTCTTGTATTTCTTGCGCTTATTCTTCTCGCAGGAGTACTGGTAATTCCGGTAATGGCAGAAACGAAGCTGATGGCAGGAACGCCCTCGATTACAGCGGCAATTTCCGGTAAAAATGAATTTGCTCCGGGTGATGATGTATCCCTCCAGGTAATAATCCAGAATACCGGTATCAACGACTGGAAGTTTGTCAATTCGAATATATCCGATTCCACGGATCAACCGAATATGGCGAAACTGATGCTGGTGACACTCAGGGCGGGTGATGCTCCAGTGACGATAAAAAGTAAGTCCCAGATGATCGGCTCGCTTCCTGCTTCAAACCAGTCTATCATACAATTCGATACAAAAATTTCCTATGATGCCCCCTCCGGAACCTACAATCTCCCCTTGGACATGAATTATACGTATATCTGGACCGGAAACCAGTACAGTCAGAATACGATCCAGTACTATTACCGGATTGTGAATGAAACTATTCAGTTACCTATCAAGATCAAACCTGTCATGAGAATCGCCGTTCTCTCGTCAGTTCCGGAACATGTTAATTCGGGAACAGAAGGGTACCTTCATGTTCAGGTGCAGAATATCGGGCACGAATCCGGGAAAAAGACCATTCTCCGTATTGCCCAAAGTGGTACGAGTCCCGTTACCCCTACGGAAAGCAGCGAATATATTGGGGATTTTCCCCCCAATGCCACGATCAATGCAACATTTAAGGTAACCGTTACAAAGGATGCGCAGGCACAAACCTATCCCCTGGACGTATATGCCACGTACGAAAATTCAGAAGGCGATACTGTCGACTCCGATTCCGTGACAATCGGAGTTCCGGTAGGAAAGAAGATCGAATTTGCAGTAATTTCTCCTGCAGAGACCCTTGCTCCCGGTGAGACGAAAACGATCTCGGTAGTGTTCCAAAACACCGGTAGTACCACGGTCTATAGTGCAAAAGCCCGCCTGAGCATGACAGCCCCGTTTACCAGTACGGATGACATTGCATACCTGGGAGATCTCGGCCCGGGTGAAAAGGCGACGGCGAATTTTATAATTTCTGTTGATAAGGAAGGCACGCTCAAGGATTATGGCCTTGATTCTGAAGTGCAATATCGTGATGCACTGAATAACGATCTCGTCTCCGATACAATAAAAGTGGATATTGGAGTAGCTTCGAGAACCGGTATTGCAGCAATTACAGGCAGTCCGATTGCACTTACTATTATTGCGGGAGTTATAATTGGAATTATTTATGCAGTATTCCGGTTCGCGAAGCGTAAACAGTAAAAATACGATTTTTTTTATTGTAACCGGAAAAACTTTTAGTATTTCGCCATGATTAGTGAATTTTCATCATATATGGATTATCTCTGAAAAGGACATTTTTATTTATAAAAAAAGTCCCTGTCTTTATTTTTCGAAAAAATCTCGATTCCTGACAATTTTGATCAAAGTATCGGGAAGTTGGAAGTATATGGTGATCCGAACAAAAATGAAAAAAGCCCCAGCCGTGATTTGAACACGGGACCTGCTGATTACAAGTCAGCCGCTCTGCCAGCTAAGCCACTGGGGCGCCATAAATTATTGCTGGCCATCGGTAAAAAAGGTGGTGTTTCCCTGGGAATGGTTCCCCCATCTTTTTGCAAACACATTATATCAATTACACCGGATTCTTTAGTACTCAAATGGCGCAGCTGACTGTTGATATCGGGGGGAGCCCAGGAAAAGATTGTCGGGGTTACTGTGAGTACTGTTACTTCCGGCACGCAAAGGACGTTCCCCCTTTTGGATGCAGGTACTGCCCGCCATTCCAGAAAGGCTGCGATTATTGCTCCCGTGGTGTGAAAGAACAGTACCCGGGATTCCGTAACCTCCGAGATGTGGCAGAAGATACTCTTGCCAGGCTCCAGATGCTTAGTGAGGATGTCTCGCGCATCACTATCAGCGGCGGCGGCGATCCCAGCTGCTATCCCCGGTTCACTGATCTCATCGAACTCCTTGGAAGTATGGAATCACCGCTTCACATCGGATATACCAGCGGAAAAGGATTTGATAATCCGGGTATTGCAAAACAGCTTCTCGATAACGGTCTTTCGGAAGTATCATTCACGGTCTTCGCGTCAGATCCCGGGTTGCGACGACGGCACATGCACGATCCCACCCCTGAAGTTTCCCTTGCTGTCCTGGAAAAACTCTGCGATGGTGCTGATGTCTATGCGGCCGCCGTTATTCTCCCCGGAGTGAACGATGGGGATGCCCTTGAAGCCACTTGTTCCTGGCTTGAAGAACGCGGGGCAAAGGGATTAATCCTGATGCGGTTTGCTAACACGAGGGAACAGGGACTTATCTTAGGAAATGAACCTGTTTTGTCCGGGCAGAAAACCCAGTCTGTAGAGGAGTTCCGGAGCATGATCACGGATCTCTCGGGCCGCTACTCCCTGAAAATCAGCGGGACTCCCCTCTGGGACCCGGACATCGGTTCCCCGTTTGCAATTCTGACCGAGCCGTATCTTCTTGAAAAACTCCCGAAAATCCAGAAGAAAGCAACTCTGATCACGGGCTCCGTTGCCGCCCCTTTTATTGATGCAGTGCTCTCGAAAAAGGGAGATAATGTTACCGTTGTTCCGGTCTCAAAAGAAATTGCATGTCTCATAACAAAAGATGATATTGAGGAACTTGACCTGCGGGATCTTGGTAAAACGGTCATAATCCCGGGAAGGTCTTTTGTCTATGACCGTGAAATTGAAAGACTCCTCCGGAGAGATGGTATCGAACGAGTAGTAATACGGGGGCCGGAGATGCTCACTGCCGATGCAGAGACCAGTATGGGTATGACGCGGGACCAGGTTTTATCCCTGGAATTTGACGGTTTTTCCGATCTTATCCGGTGTATTAATCTTTACGGAGAATAATCAAAACCGGATTCCTGCAGACCGGATAACCGGGATACCGGTGTACAAAAAAGGAAAGTTTAGATTAAAGCAGTTGTGATGCCCAGAACACCAGTCTGGACGATGAAAGCGACTGCGACAATTACACCAGCCATTTCCAGCGCAACTGCGACATTTCCTTTCTTGAGTTCAGCAAACTCATCGACACCTTCGGTGAGCTTGTCAAGGATATTTAATGCAAGGTAGATAGAAGCGATTGCAAGGACAATTCCCAGGATCAGCTGAATGAGTGCTGCCGCGATTGCAATCAGTCCATCCATCGAGAAAAATCCGAGGGTAGCGGCTTTCGAGATACCGATAGAGAGTCCCTGAATTCCCGACTGGACGACGAGGGCAATCGCAAAGAAGACTGCTGCGACGATTATACCAACAGCAACATTTCCCTTCGCCAGCTCTTTCTGTTCGTCAATATCCTTTGTAATTCGTCCCAGCGTGGCAAAGCCGATGTACAGAGCGATTACTGCAACAATAATGGCAATGACCAGCTGGATCAGACCAACAACTGCATTGATCAGTAGCATAACAACACCTCTATAGTGTGAATACTAGTTGGAAAGAGGGATAGATAAATATATCTGGCAATTTGGGGTTTAAATCACAAATAATCTTCAAATTGGCAACCAACTGGAAAACGCGGCAGTCGTGTGCATTGCGACCGGAATTCCCTGAATGCGGAATAGAAATGTATGCTGCGGGTGGGTTACGATCCCACGATCTCCAGATCTCCCAGATCATTGATAGTTACAAAGAACCTTATGAGTCTGGCGCCCTAACCAGCTAGGCCACCGCAGCACGAAAAGTGCATAATAAAAACGTTTTTTTTCCATTTAAAGATTCTGTTATCCTTTTTTCTTTCCACTACTTTTTGGTTTTGGCCTGAAGATAGGAATTTACTGCCGCAGTGATTGCAGCAACTTTCTTTCCTTCGCGGAAGGAGGATGCCAGAGTCTGCATCCGTGTTTCCTCGTCACGCTGGTACCGGGCAAGTGTGCTCATGATATGTTCCTCCTGGAGGAAGTGAGTATGGGTATTCCCTGAAATAAACTGGGGATTATTCATTATAGCGTAATGGAGCGGAAGCGTGGTCTTGATCCCGATGATGACATATTCGGAAATTGCCCTGCGCATCCGTGTGATGGCATCCGCTCTCTTGCTGTCCCAGGCACAGAGTTTGGCTATCATGGAATCATACAGGGGAGAGATCGTATACCCCATGTGAATCCCGCTGTCCACGCGAATCCCGGGACCTCCCGGGGACCGGTACCTGAGAATCTTACCAGGATCGGCAGTGAAGTTGTTCAGGGGATCTTCTGCATTCACCCGGCATTCAATTGCATGACCCCGTATGCTGACATCCTCCTGATCGAAAGGAAGCGGATCCCCCGCAGCGATTGCTATCTGCTGTTTCACGAGATCGATTCCCGTTATAAACTCTGTTACCGTGTGTTCAACCTGGAGACGGGTGTTCATCTCCATGAAGTAATGATTTCCTTCAGAGTACAGAAACTCAACCGATCCTGCGTTTGCGTAGTTGGATACCTGGGCAACTGCGAGAGCAGACTGAGCCATCTTCTCCCGGAGTTCATCGGTCATGATGGGGGAGGGAGCCTCTTCCACGAGTTTCTGGTGACGGCGCTGGATAGAGCATTCCCTGTCGAAGAGATGGATGGCATGCCCATGTTCATCGGCAAGGACCTGGAATTCGATATGGCGGGGTTTTTCCAGATATTTCTCGATAAAAACCGTAGCATCTCCGAACGCGGAATTTGCGATCCGCTGGCTGGCATGGATCGCCTCTTCGAGGGAAGGTTCATCCTTGACGATCTGCATCCCGATCCCTCCTCCCCCGGCGCTTGCTTTCACAATGACCGGGTAGCCAATCCGTTCTGCAACTTTTTTGGCCTCGTCAATACTTGTAATCCCATCGTCAGTTCCCGGAAGAACCGGTACACCGGCCTTTCGCATCATCTGCTTGCTACCGATTTTCGATCCCATCGCCTTGATGGTCATCCAGGAGGGGCCGATAAAGGTGACATCCTCCTCTTCACAGATCTTTGCAAACCGGTAATTCTCCGCCAGAAATCCGTATCCCGGGTGAATTGCGTCAGCACCTGCTTTTTTTGCGACGTCGATGATCCGTTCCATGTTGAGGTAGCTCTTCGAGGGATGCGGTTCCCCGACACAGAATGCTTCATCGGCGTACCTGACATGGAGCGAATTCTCATCCGAACTGGAATAGATGGCAATGGTTCCGATATCGAGTTCCCGGCATGCCCGCATCACACGGATCGCTATCTCGCCCCGGTTTGCTATCAGGATTCTCTCGAAGTATTTCATTCCACCACCAGGAGCACATCGCCGTTCTGTACGACGTCCCCGGCATTCACAAAAATATCGGTGACTATACCGTCGCGGGGGGAATGGATGGGATTTTCCATTTTCATTGCTTCGAGAACAATGAGTGCATCCCCTTTGGAGACCCGGGCACCTTTCTGGACCGGGACCTTGAGCACCATGCCCTGCATATTGCTCTTGATCCCGTTTTTGATCTCCCCTCTCGGAGCTTTCTGGGGGGTGATACCTGCAATCTCAACGGCAGACCCCTCAACGGAAACAATGCGGACAGAGTAGAGTTCCCCGTCCACTTCCACTTCCATGATTCCGGGGAACGGGCTTACCCGGGCTGGTGCGGGATCAGATTTCTTCCTGATATCTTCCGGCTTCCTCTCGCCTTTCAGGAACGATGGCGCTATTGCCGGGTAGATAATGTAGGTCAGGACGTCCTCTTCCTTCCTGATGAGCCCCAGTTTTTCTGCGTCTGCCCGCATCTTGTCGTATGCAGGTGCAAGAAGATCCGCGGGACGGACGGTGATGACCGGCTCATCCCCGATGATCCTCTTCCGGAACTCTGCAGTGATCGGTGCCGGGGGTGCACCATACTGTCCCCGGACGTAATCCTTCACTTCGTTCGTGACATTTTTGTACCGTTCCCCGCAGAGGACATTGAGAACCGCCTGGGTTCCCACGATCTGGCTTGTCGGGGTGACCAGCGGAGGATACCCGAGATCCTGCCTGACGTTCGGGATCTCGGCGAATACCTCATCAAGCCGGTTCAGGGCGTTCTGCTCCTTCAATTGGGAGACAAGGTTTGAGATCATCCCGCCCGGAAGCTGGTAAATAAGGACGTTACTGTCAACCCGTTCCGAGATTGGATCCAAAAGATCCTCGTATTTTTCCCGTATCGCAAGGCAGGCATCCCTGGCCGGGCGGAGTTTAACGAGATCAATTCCAGTATCCCGGTGTGTTCCTTTGAGGGCTGCAATCACACTCTCTGTCGGGGGTTGGGAGGTTCCCATGGCAAATGGGGACATGGCAGTGTCCAGGATATCCACCCCGGCATCGATTGCAGCCTGATAGCTCATTGGTGATATGCCGCTTGTCGTGTGGCTGTGAAGGCAGACCGGGATATCTACGGCTTTTTTTATTCCGGAGATGAGGCTCCGTGCCGCATCGGGCATGATAAGCCCTGCCATATCTTTGATGCAAATGGAATCGCAGTCGTGGGCGTAGAGCTCCCGCGCCATTTCGATGAACTTCTCGGTGCTGTGGGCAGGGCTCGTTGTGTAGGAGAGTGCACCCTGAAGATGGGCTCCAACGTTTTTTACCTGCGCCATCGAGCGGGTCATGTTCCGGACATCGTTCAGTGCATCGAAAACCCGGAAGATTGCCACTCCATGGGAATGGGAGCACTCGATAAAACGATCCACGACATCGTCCGGGTAATGACGGTATCCGACAAGGTTCTGTCCCCGGAGAAGCATCTGGATTGGTGTCTTGGGAAGCGCTGCTTTCAGGCTGTCCAGGCGATCCCAAGGATCTTCGTTCAGGAAGCGGATACACGTATCAAAAGTTGCGCCTCCCCATGCTTCAACAGAAAAAAAACCGGCATCATCAAGGAGCCGGGCAAGAGGGATCATATCCTCGGTCCGGAGCCGGGTGGCGATGAGGGACTGGTGAGCATCCCGCAACGTAGTATCAGTTATGCAAACTTTATTGTCAGGTCCGGCACTCATGGTGTCCACTCTGGGGTAAGAATCAATGAAACAAGCCTCTCAAAATGTCAGTGTGGAAGTATAAAAAATTCTCGACATAGTACTGCGAAAAAACCGACGAGCACTGCAAGTGCGCCCGCGGCAATATCCCCGGTCGTATGCCGGAACTCCGGACACCGTGTTCCTCCTCCAGAGTATCCCCTGCATGCAAGGAGGACTGCCTGGTTTTCCGCGCGAGAAATCTGGCCGAGAATCAGGATCCGGCCGACCGGAATGATATTCCGGAAACTTATCGGGAGCCCCTTGATCCTGAGTGCGCGCCGTACCTGTGCGAGATCCTGTCCAGTTGAAGAGATAGTCTGAAGCGCCATCTCCCCCATAAGCCCGAGATCAAAACCGATTCCCTCCCCGAGGCAATATACGCAGACATCGGCAAAGTCGCCCGGTTTGTGATCGAGATACAGCCACATCCCGATGAGAATAATGACGGACATCTGGAGTATGTATCCCGTGCCAACCCCCCCCGTGAAGTATGCGACGATAGCAAGGAGTATTATCATGGCAAACAGCGGGATTACCAGATGTATCTTCTTCAGGAGGCCGGCTTTTGGCGTGAACGGAAGCCACCAGAGGAAAACAAGCAGTGCTCCCGCTATTCCGGAAAATGCTGCGAGAGACAGGATAGCCGCGGACAGGTATCTTATTCTCGGATCCTGCATAGTGCCTCCCGGATATCTTCCCGCGAAAGATTGCATGGCGGTTGTCCACGGATAACAAGATCCCGGATAAGTACGGGGATCAGGCGCCATGAAGAATAGGCCTCTTCCGGACATCCTAAGGAGACAAGTTTTCCGTCCTGGATCTCCCAGATCCGGTCGACCGGAGGGAAATATTCCTGTTCATGGGTCAAAAGAATCGTAATTCCCTGTGTACGGCATTTCGCAATACCTGCACAATATTTCGCTTTCTCCCGGGGGTCAAGCCCGCTGAACGGTTCATCGAGAATTAGGAGATCGGACGGGATCCGCAGAACGCACTCAAGGTGCAGGCGCTTCAGTTCTCCCTGGCTGAGCCGGAAGGGGTCATCATTTCCCCGGCATGTGAACCCGGCCGCTTCCAGTACCAATTCCGGTTCGAGACCCCAGGACCGGATCTCTTCGGCGAGCGTGAACCCGGTTACGTGGTGTTCCGGGAATTGCAGGGAAAGGACTGTTCTTCCGATTCCCTCCCGGGTTACGGTTCCCTTCTGCGGGGACTCCAGGTCGGCGAGGAGGAAGGCCAGGGTCGATTTGCCGCTCCCTACCGGCCCGGTCACAAGATGGATCCCGTCCTTAAACGTCCCTTCCGCTGCGAGCGACCAGGATTCGCGTACTGCCCGGATATTCTGCAGGACCAGTCTCATAGTTCCGGCCTCCCCCGGAGCGGATAGAATTCCGTTTCTTCGAGAAGCGGGAAAACCCGGGACGGAGGGCCGCTATGCAGGGCCGTCCCCTGTTCAAAGTAAATTACGCATCCTGCCGAAGCAGCCATCGCCATCCTCTGGGTACAGCGCAGGATATACCGGGCCCCGGACTTTTCCAGCAGGCGATCTGTTGTTTCGCAGAGATCCCGGTCCAGGTGGGCGTCGAATTCATCCAGTACGAGAATTTCCGGGCATCCCGCACTTGCTGTCGCAAGGGAAACCAGCGCCTGTTCTCCTCCGGAGAGCGTCCGGGTTTCCCGGTGCAGCAGGGTGGTGATTTCCTGTCGTTCTGCAACCTGGCGGACCCGTCCGTCAATCTCTGCACCGGGTGTTTTCCGGAACCTGAACGGAGAGGCTATCTCATCATATACCGTCGGGAAGAGAATGCTGCGGTCCGGGTACTCATCTACCCACCCGATATCGCATTCCCGGGAAGATTTGCCATCGATGCAGACAGTACCCTCTTTCGGGAGATCAATTCCCGCAACAAGCCGGAGGAACGTGGTCTTTCCGCTTCCGTTCGGTCCGATGATCGCGGTCACGCCTTCCGGTATCAATAGTTCCGGAATGGAGAGGATTCCTGACCTGACGGAAGCAATTGAGATCATGAGACTTTTCTCAGGGTTCTGGCTGTCGCATATGCTGCAGCTGCCTTCACGATATCTCCGGGAAGGAAGGGGACTGCCCCCACAAGGACTGCTGCCGGGAAAGAAATTCCGGTCGAAACGATGAGCCAGGAGATCCCGAAGAGGTAGATCACAAGTGTTGCAGCGGCAAGTCCGAGAGCCTGGGGATATACCGATTCCCGTTCGAACGCGAGTCCCGCGCAGAGTGCAGCAGGGAGGAACCCTATAAGATATCCCCCGGTCGGGCCGAGAAAGACGCCCAGCCCTGCAATACCGTTATGGAATACCGGAAGTCCCACTGCCCCGAACAGCAGGTACAGCCCGACCGGGACTACCGCGTACCGTTTCATTATTGCAGCAGTGACAAGTACAAAAAAAGTCTGGAGGGTAAAGGGCACCGGAACAAACGGAATGGATATCCAGCTCCCGACTGCTATAAGCCCGATGCAGATCGCGGAATTGGCAATAAACCGTGAACGCTCAAGATTGCCGAACATCGTCAACCGTATTGTATTGCACAGTTGACGATAAAAAATCTTCAGGTTGGGAAACAGTCGCCGGCAATGACCCGTTCGACATTTCCGTCATCCTTACGGACGAGCAGGGCCCCGGAATTATCGATATCGATTGCCTCTCCCTCAAACCCTTCTTTCATAGTCGTGATCTTCACCCTGCGTTCCAGGGTGCAGGAAAGACTCTTCCACTCCTGCAGGACCGTCTCGTACTCTCCTGCTTCCAGCAGATCGTATCTGCTTTCGAACTCTTTGAGGATCCTTGCGAGAAGCGCTGCGCGATCCACGGTATGGCCGAGTTCCCGGGAAACCGATGTACAGATGTTCCGGAGATCGGGTGAGAACTGGTCTGTCTCGATATTCGCATTGACTCCGATACTGAGGAGGCAGTAGTTGACGCGATCCGCTTCCGCCGATATCTCAACAAGGAGCCCGGCGACTTTCCTGTCCCCTATGAAGATGTCGTTGGGCCATTTTATCAGGGCCCCGAGATCGTATTCATGCCGGATTGCCCGGGCGACGGCAATCGATCCAGCCATCGTGATCATGAAGATATGATCCACCGGAATTTTCGGTTTTATGATAATCGATATCCAGATTCCGCCGGGAGGCGAGACCCATGCACGACCGAGCCGCCCGACCCCCCCGGTCTGTTCCTCCGCAATAATCACGAGCCCGTGCGGCGGCTCTGCGCCTTCCTCCGAGAACATCTGTTTTCCGACCCAGATTGTCGAAGGCGTGTTCTCCAGGTACTGCATCTCCTGCCCGATGAACCGGGTAGTGAGTTGCTTCTTTACTTCGTAGGGCAGGAGCCGGTCACTCTTTGCTTTCAGCGAGTAACCCTCTTTCTGCGATGACGTGATATCGTATCCCATACACCGCAGGTCCCGGATATGTTTCCACACCATGGACCTGGTTATGCCCAGTCTCCGGCTCATCTCCTCCCCGGATACCGGTCCCTTTTCCGATTCCAGGATCTCAAGGACTCTGAATGCAGATTCTTTCATCGTTTCACCGTTTTGCAGCGATCCCTTCTCCCGGAAGCGGGCAGGGATCCTTCCCACAGACCTGCTTGAGGATCATGGTCTGGTGCTCCATCAGGGTGGCAAGATCGAAAATTCCCGTGATGTCCACTACGCCGATTGCCCCTATTGCCGTGCCGGTGCTGTCCTGTATTGGTGCCACGATCACCGGTACTCCTTTGTAAGGGCCACTCCCCGGAGTAATTTTTTTCAGTTTATTCTCGGCGATCACTTCTTCCAGGATCGGCCCCGTGTAATTCCGGTCAACAATACGTCCGTCTTCGATCCGGATTCCCGGCCGATCTGTTGATCGCGCCGTGACCGGAAGGTGGTTCAGGAGTTCATGGATCGCCATTGCAACCGGTTCGAGATCTCCTGCTGCCGCGCAGGATGAGATGGTGTAGTTCTGCATGGGAGTCCCTCAATAACTCCGTCGTTGCATCACTAAAATAAGGTTTCGGAACCGGAAGAGCAGAATTTCCCGACAAAACCCCGTGACGGATATTCATGGATACTTGTGACAAGGATTGTCCCGTTGCCGATGGTCCGTTCCAGGAGGACTGCTTTTCCTTCTGCAGTAGCAAGAACCGTTGCCTCATGGCAGGGAAAGAACCCGTCGCAGGGAATGCAGGTGTGATCATAGTCGCTTGCAATGGCAGAGTTAGGGGAATTCTCCGGAAATTCCAGGCAGTAGTCTGCATACCCGTGGGAATACGTTACCAGGAACGGGAGCCAGTCGTACGCATCGGGCCGGTCGGCACCTGCGCCGAATACCAGGAGATTTCCTCCGGCCTCCACAAACCGTTTCAGGCGCGGGGACGAGGCCCGGAGTGCCGGAAGAAGGTTTGAGTATTTCGGGTTTGCGAACCCTGTCGGAATGATGAGTGCGCTGAATCTTCCCCGGTAAAACGGGGTTGCGACGACCTGGGGGGTGACCACTTCGCAGTTAACCCCGCAGTCCTCGATGTACCTGTCAAAGAACTGTTTACTCTCCCCAAAAAGTCCGGCGCGTGCAGTCATCCTTTGATCACACCCAGGGGATCGAGCCTCGCCACAAGCCGGGAAATACCTGTTTCATGGACTACCCGGACGACTTCGCTGCTCTGCTTGTATACCTCCGGGGCTTCATCGGCAATCGCAGCATCCCGGTGCGCCCGTACGATGATCCCCCTGTTCTGGAGGCCGATCCGGATCTCTTCCCCGGAGAGCCCTTTCTTTGCCTGTGTCCTGCTCATGATCCGGCCTGCGCCATGGCAGGTACTGCCGAACGTGCGTTCCATTGCAGTCTGTGTTCCTGCGAGAAGGTACGATGAGGTTCCCATACTGCCGGGTATGATGACCGGCTGGCCAATCCGGGTCAGATCAGGGGGTATGTCAGGACTTCCCGGGCCAAACGAACGGGTAGCCCCCTTCCGGTGGACACAGAGCAGTTTCTTTTTTCCGTCAACAACGTATTCCTCCATCTTTGCAACGTTGTGGGCCACATCATAGATGAGTGGCATCTCCTCGTGGGAGATCCGGAATTCCTTTGCAAGGACAGCACGGGCCATATGCATGATCACCTGGCGGTTGGCCCAGGCATAGTTGGCTGACGCTGCCATCGCACCGAAATAACTCTTCCCCTCCGGGGACTGGATCGGCGCGCAGGCCAGCTGCCGGTCGGCAAGACGGATTTTGTATTTTTTCGAGGCTGACTCCAGGGTCTGGAGGTGATCGGTGCATGCCTGGTGACCGAGACCCCGCGAGCCGCAATGGATCATGACGCAGATCTGCCCGATCTCCACCCCGAACGCTTTTGCTGCCTGCTCATCGAAAATTTCCCTGACAACCTGGATCTCCAGGAAATGGTTCCCGGAGCCGAGGGTCCCGCTCTGGGGAATCCCACGCTTCTTGGCTTTTGCCGATACGTTCGCGGGAGATGCAGCACGCATCGCGCCGTTCTCCTCACACCGTTCAAGATCCCGCTCAAGGCCATACCCGTTTTTAACGGCCCATCGCGCCCCGTTCAGCATCATGGCATCCAGTTCCGGAATGCTGAGCCGGAGCGTACTCTCGCTCCCGACACCGGTCGGGACTGCCCGGAAGAAACTCTCCACGATCTCCCGTTTCCTGGTGAGATCCTTCTCGGAAAGGGGCGTTGAGAAGAGCCGGACCCCGCAGTTGATATCAAATCCCACGCCGCCCGGGGATATCACACCGGTTTCACCGTCAAATGCGGCGACGCCTCCGATCGGGAAACCATATCCCCAGTGAATATCCGGCATTGCAAGGGATTCCCGGACTATACCGGGAAGCGTCGCTACCTGTGCGAGCTGCTTCACGGCCCCATCTTCGAGGGTGGTTCCCAGGCTCTCGGAAAGGAAAAATCTTCCGGGAACAAGCATATCCGGAACATATCCTACCGGTACTACCCATTCATATGGTCCGGCCCGGTTAATTCCCTGAAGCATAATCGATCTCACCCCGGTATGTATACGAGAAATTGAATCTCGTACCGGAGTATTTCCCTGATTCAGACCTATACTTTCCCATTGTACCTCTTCCCCTTCAGACATTTATTGAACTGCATCTGAAACCCGATGGACAAAAAAACGGTAATCTGTAAGGGGAATTCCCTTCCCATTCACCCCTGTGCGCCCGGGAATCAGACATCAAAGAGGATATCGGCCTGATAGCCGTCACCCGTTTTCTCAACCACGAGTCCCGAGTACGATATCCCTTTTACTTCCATGCCGCCCCCATGTTTCTCCGGAATAAATTTTTCTCCGGTAAGTCTTGCCTCAAGAGATGTTCCGGTAATCGAAACAGTGGTGCCCGCCACGACAAACCGTTCCGATTCTGATACAAAAAGGATCTCGGAAAGAAAATTAACAAGCAGTCCGGGGAGATCCTCTGCCATGACCCGGATCTCCTGCACGTCCTTCCCGCTCCGCGCATTCCCGTACATGACTCCCATCAGGGCTTGAACGGATTCTGCAAAAAGGTCTTCGAGGGAACCTGCTTTCACGCGGAGAAGGATATCTGCCGTGTGCGGAAGTTCCTCGATACTCATTGGTTACCTGCCGTTTACGTGATCGTAAAACCGGGGAACAAGGCCCATATGGATCGTATGGAGATACCGGGCCTGGTGAATGGAAACGTAGATGGTATGGTTGCCGGCCCGTACCGCAATATCGCTGGGTTTCGGCCGCTTGAGGGATATGGGAAGAAGCATCGGCCCGCCGCAGGATGTGGAGATGCGGAAGTCGCAGTTGCGCTCGTTGATATGGGCAACCACATCCTCGTTTATACGGAAGTCCTGCGGGAGCGAGGCGTCATCAAGAGGCGGATACATGGTGTCTAGTACTTTTGCAAAGGGTACGGAAAACTGTTATGGTTGGTTCCGGTGGCAGTCAACCGGTTCTGCAAAACCCTATGCGGTTTTCACGATGCGGTTGACGAGATCGATGTACTGTTCCTTGAGTTCGTAGGTGCTGGTGAGGCCATCCGGACTTTTACGCACCCGGAGAATACCCAGTTTTGAGGCAATGATTCCGACCATTGAGGCTACTGCATGATAGGTTATCGTAAACCTGCGGGTAATTATATCGTAGATCTCTGCAACGGTGAGTGCCCGTATCTTCAGGAACAGCCGGAGGATATTCCTCCGGATCCCCGTCTTATCCCGTTCCAGGTATGTGCTCACCCGGGTTTCAATTACCCTCTTGATCTCGCCGGGAGATCTCATGCGAGTTCATTCTTCGCAGTCCGATATATATTTTCTTCTTTTTCCCTGCGGATCCTCCGGAAAATCGAAAAAAATTGCGGCAAAACGCCGTGTATCTGACGATCCTGGTGATTTACTAAGGAATTGACCTGCTTCAAGAGGGGATTTCCCACTCCGTACAGGACCGGCTCCGGGTAGATCCGGGATCCCGGGAAGCGCGATTGCCCGCAAAAGCCTCCGGTCGGGTCATGACCCGGGTCTATCAGATCCGGGATACCAAATCTTTAATGTGCGACATCTTCGAGTACTAGAGGTATGGAATTGTTCAGGTACGATGTGAACAAATATTCACCAACCCATATGGTGATCATCCCCCTGATCCTCCTCATTGTCTCGCTCGCGATTGTGGGCATGACCATGATGTCGACAGGTCTGCCGGTCAAACCGGGGATGGATTTCTCCGGAGGAACTGCGATCACCATCGTAACCCCCGACAGTAAGGACACGCTCACTGCCACATTTTCTGCATATCCCCTGACCGAGATTGGGGAAGGCATCAACGGTGCGAAATTACTGAAATTCAGTTCAATGGACGATGTAAAATTCCAGTCCCTGTCAGCACTGGTAAGTGAGAAATATCCGGATGCGAAGATCGACCAGATCGGGGAATCATTCGGGAAGTCGCTCCAGGAACAGGCGATCCTCGCGGTCATCTTTTCCTTCATCGGGATGGCAATTGTAATTTTCCTGGTCTTCCGGAATTTTATCCCCTCCTGTGCCGTTGTCCTTTCTGCATTTGCCGATATGGTGATGACTGCGGCAGCGATGAACATTATCGGAATCCCGCTTACGCTCGGGACAACTGCTGCCCTTCTCATGCTGATTGGTTATTCGGTGGATAGCGATATCCTGCTCACCATGCGCGTCTTCAAGCGGCAGGGGAAGTTCGAGGAGAAACTTGGCGGCGCATTCCACACCGGTATCATCATGACCAGCACGGCAATTGCAGCGATTGCAGCGATGTTCGTGGTTACGTATCTCGGCCAGGTCGAGACTATCATGCAGATGTCGGCGGTCATTCTTATCGGGCTTTTCTTTGATATCATGAACACTTGGCTGACCAACGCTGCAATCCTGAAATGGTATGTCAACCGGAGGGGCTCGAAATGAAGAAAGAGGAACTGATTACTCTCCTGAAAGACTGGCGGGTTGCCCTCCTGATCATCCTCGTCGTCGCATCTCTCATCGCCATCTACCCCCATTTCGAAGACGGGAAACTGGTGACCAATCTCCAGTACGGCCTTGATCTCCAGAAAGGAGCCTGGCTCCAGATGGAACTCAAAGCCGAGGTTGTCGGCTACGACACGTCCCTGCCGCTGGATACCTTCGTTACCAACCTGAATAAGGAACTTGATACCGATGTTGTCGTTGTTGACGCAAACCATCTTGAAATACGAAAATCCTTTACCCAGTCGGAACTCGATGCCGCATTTATAAAAGCGGGAGGAAACCTGACCAGTTACAAACTGGGGGTTTCCAAATCAACGGCAGATACCATCAAACGTACCCTGGAGAACAAGATCAATACGCTCGGTACCAAGGATGCCCGTGTCAACGTGCTCACGGATTTCAGCGGCATCACCCGCTATATCCGTGTCGAACTTGCCGGTGTCGATATGAACGAGGCACAGGAAGTGGTCGGCAAGCAGGGGAAGTTCGAAATACGGATTGTAACGACCGGCAACGAGACGGAGCATGTCCTCTATGGGGATTCCATAACAAGTGTCGGTAACCCTACCCAGGAAAGTGCATCCAGCAAGGTCTGGGGGGTCTCATTCACCCTGGACGATGCGGGTGCCCAGGCCATACGTGATGCCTCGATAAAGTACGGTGCGGTTACCGAACCCACGAAGCATAACCTGATCATGCTGCTCGATAATCAGCAGGTCTATTCAGCCCCGCTCTCCACAGATCTCGCATCAAAAATTGCGCAGGGTGAGATTAAGCAGCTCTATGCCTCAACCGGTAGCGGTACAGCCGGATTGAATGATGCAACCAACCTTGAGATCCACCTGCGGGCCGGGGCACTTCCGGTCGATGTGACGGTGGCAGGTTCCGGATCCGTATCAGCTACCCTTGGTGACCACTTCAAGTGGATGTGTGTCCTTGCCGGGATTTTTGCAATTCTCACCGTCGGCTGCGTTATCTATCTCCGCTACCGCGAGCCGGCAATTGTCCTTCCGATGATGGCAATTAACTGTGCCGAGATCATCATCCTTCTCGGAATTGCACGGTTCATCCAGCAGCTCGACCTTGCAAGTATCGCAGGACTGATTGCAGTCCTTGGTACCGGTATCGATCAGCTCGTGATAGTGACGGACGAGATCCTGCATGAAGGGAAAGTCCCGTCCCCGAACCTGTACCTGAAACGGCTTTCCCGGGCGCTGGGGATTATTCTTGCGTCCGCAGCAACCGTAGTAATTGCAATGCTCCCCTTAGCCCTGATGGATCTCTCTACGCTGCGTGGCTTTGCCATCATCACCATACTGGGTGTTCTCGTAGGGGTTCTTATCACCCGGCCTGCGTATGGGAAGATCATCATGACCATCCTGTCGCGCTGAACGGGATCCGGCCCATTTTTTCTGATGAACGCACTTCGCCATCCGGGCGAGTGCAATTCATTCTGGTAAAAACAGGAATGTTTATCACTCTTTTTCGGCAACAGTTCAGAGAAGTGACATTCATGGCAAAGCCGGTAGTGCTGGATTTTTTTGCTGAGTGGTGCGGTCCCTGTAAACGGCAGGGCCCCATCCTTGAGGATCTGAAAAAGAAGATGGGCGATTCTGTCGAGA
>JBDKRP010000147.1:0-4604 GCA_039683275.1 Methanoregulaceae archaeon
GGGTAAAGATCCGATCTGCCGGGATAGCGAACCCGTATTTTTCCAGCCGTGCGGCAATCGTGGCCCGGGATTTCCGGGTGGAGTTGGAGAGGAACCGGAACGGGTAACCCCCGTCCTCCAGCGCCTGAAGTACGGCAGCTGCCCCGGGTACTGCCTTGTCCCCCACATAGAGGACGCCATCAAGATCGATAAGGAATGACGGGGTACTCATGCTGACCTGCCGGATGCCAGGAAATAGTCAAGGATCCTTCTGCACCGCTCGTAACTGCCGTCGATGTAGCGTGCGGTGTCTTCCGTGATTGTTCTCCGGGCCCCTCCCGGGAGATCCTGAGCCCAGTTCCGGATTATTTCCGGTGTTGCCTCCATGTGGTACTGGACCCCGGTGCAGCTGCCGATCCGGAAGGCCTGGTTCCGGACCAGGCTGCCGGTTGCAAGGAGTTCTGCCTCACCAGGAAGCGCAAAGGTGTCGTTGTGCCACTGGAAAACCGGGTAGGCGGCCGGGTGGCCGGGTAAACCGGAATTTGCCCGTTGCACGGTATACCATCCCTGCTCCGGAGTGTCGGCCTTCATCACCGGCTGCCCGAACGCTTTTGCCATCATCTGGGCCCCGAGGCAGATGCCGAGCACGGGGACCCGTTTTGCCGCAAGACTCCGGATAAGTTCTTTCTCCCTTGTAAGGAACGGGTAGTCCCTCTCGTCATTGACGCTCATGAGTCCTCCGAGAATAATGATTGGATCTGCGGAATCCGGGGACGGGACTTCTTCCTCTTCGTACAGGTGCAGGATGCGGAACGGAACAGCACGGGCGGTGAGAATGGGGAGAATATGTCCCGGAGCTTCCCCCGGTCCGTGCTGGAGGATCGTTATCATCAGGGAATTGTTCGCTACTTTCTTTCATTAGGTTTCGTACCTTTACATGCCGCATCCGGAAAGGTTTTCCCGGGACCGCTTCCACTTTCACACCACGCGCCCACGGTTAAATACGGGACCGGACCTGAATCCGGTACAAGCTATGCAGTCAGAATCTCTTCTCGCCGGGATCGGGTCCCGGTGGCAGAACCGGGTGGCTTCCCTCCGGGAGTACGATGTCATCCGGGAAGGGAATGTCTTTGGTACGAGTTTTACCGATTCGTTCCTGTACCAGGACGAGTTCGACTGCGCCCGCAGGCTCCGGGACCGGCTTCTTGAGGAGTACGGAAACCGCTCCTTTGGCGAGGTATTTCCCGGGAAAATACACGAGAACGATGGCGGGGAGTGCACGGTCCTTACGTCCCGGGAAGAGATCGCGATCCCGCTGCAGGATCCGGAAGCCCTCCGGGAAGCAATCCTCTCGGACCTGACCCTGGTAAAAGGGATCGGGCCGAGAACGGCAGAGCGGCTCCGGAAGCGGGGGTTTACCACGATCCCGGATCTCACCGGCCATGCCCGGTACCGGGTCCCCGCCCGGGAATTCCTGCAGATCATCGAGGAAGGGGACCGGCCCGGCCTGATGGCATTCATTGCGAGGCGGCACTCGGCATCCCATCCCCATATTCTCGGGATGTCGACCCTCTTCCCTCCCGAATCCCTGGTCTTTTTCGATATCGAGACGCTGGGACTCTTCTCCCGGCCGATCATCCTCTTCGGGGTCGGGAGGATTGAGGGCGGCCACATTTCCGTGTCCCAGTACCTGCTGGAGGACCCGTCCGAGGAACACGCAGCGCTTCTGGAAACTCTCACACACCTCACCGGGGAGAACCCGGCGCTCGTCACGTTCAACGGGAAATCCTTCGACCTGCCGTACTTCCGGGACCGGCTCGCGTACTACGGGACGCCGTTCCTGGCCGGGATACCCCATTTCGATATCCTCCACCATTCCCGGAGAAGCTGGAAGAACGAACTGAAAGACTGCCGGCTCGGAACCCTGGAACGGGAAATCCTGGGTATCCAGCGGTCCGAAGACCTCCCCAGCCAGATGGTTCCCGAGTTCTATGAGACCTATCTTGAGACCGGGAACCCGGGACCGCTCGTCCCTATTGTCGAGCACAACCGGCAGGATGTCGTATCGCTGGCACGACTGTACGCCCTGCACATGGAGCGCTGGAATGCCGGTTCCTGAGCTCATCCGGCTCCTCCAGGAACAACCGGTGTACCGGAAACGCATTGCGCATATCGAGAGCTTCCCTGCCCGGGAAGCCGAATACGGGACGCTGGATACCCCCCTTCCGGAGAGCCTTTCTGCGTACCTTGCGGGAAAGCGGATCCGGCTCTATTCCCACCAGTGTGCGGCGATCAATGCCATCCGGACGGGAAAGGATACCATCATCACGACGCCGACCGCGAGCGGGAAGACGCTCGCCTTCGCGCTTCCGGTGTTCGAGCGGCTGGAACTGGACCCGGAGGCCCGGGCCCTCTTCCTGTACCCGACCAAGGCGCTCACAAACGACCAGCTCGGTTCATTCAAAGAGATCGAGAAGTTCACGGGAATTCCCGCCCAGGCTGCGATCTATGACGGGGACACCCCGCAGGGAAACCGGGCGTCCATCCGGGAACTGTCCCGGCTCATCCTCTCGAATCCCCACGAACTCCACCAGGTCCTCTCCTGGCACAACCGGTGGCGGACATTCTTCTCCGGCCTCCGGTTTGTCGTGATCGACGAGGCGCACCGGTACCGGGGGGTCTTTGGCTCCAACATCGCGCTCGTTGTCCGGAGGCTGCGCAGGATCGCCCGGTTCTACGGCTCCGATCCGATCTTCATCCTTTCGACCGCGACCCTCGCGAACCCGGACGAGTTTGCGTACCGGCTCACGGGCCGCGAGGCGACGCTGGTCGATGCAGACGGTTCGCCCCGGGGCAGGAAGCACTTCGTGCTCTATAATCCCAACTTTTCCGGGATCAGCGAGCGGTCCACCCACCAGGAGACGAAGGATATCCTCGTTTCCTGCGTACGGGAGGCCATCCCCACCCTCTGCTTCACGGTCTCCCGGAAGATGACTGAACTCGTGAGCCTCTGGGCCCGGAACGATCTCAGACAGGTCGCGCCCGGGAAGCAGGATTGTGTCACCGCATACCGGGCCGGCTATCTCCCGGAGGAGCGCCGGGTCATTGAACGGCGGCTGAAGTCCGGCGATCTCTCGGCTGTCGTCTCCACGAACGCCCTTGAACTCGGGATCGATATCGGTGGCCTGGATGCGGTCATCATCTCCGGGTATCCCGGGACCATGATGGCGACCTGGCAGCAGGCCGGACGGGCAGGACGATCCGGGGCAGAGTCGGTTGCGGTCCTGATTGGATTCGAGGGACCGCTCGACCAGTATTTCATGCACCACCCGGACCAGTTCTTTGGCAGGGCCCATGAGCATGCGATCATCGATACGGAGAATCCCTATATCCTGTCGGGCCACCTGCTCTGCGCTGCGGCCGAACTTCCCCTGGCGGAGGCGGACCTTCCTCTCTTTGGCGGGGAATGCGGGGAGATGATCCGGGTTCTCGCGGAGCACCGGCTCCTCCGGAAGACCCTGAAGGGATGGGTCTACACCGGCCGGGGGAAGGCCGCTGAAGCGGTGAAACTGGACAGCATCTCCACGGACACGTTCCGGGTGACCTGCAGCGGAAGGCTCCTTGAGACCATCGACCGGCCCCACGCGTTCCGGGAGGCGCACCAGGGGGCAGTCCTCCTCCACCAGGGCGACAGTTACCTGGTACGGGAGATGGATCTCGAAGGCGGCGTCATACGGGTGACCGAGACCGATGTCGATTACTATACCCAGGCCATGCATGACGTCGACCTCGCGATACGGGACCGGAAGAAGGCCTGCGACAGAAGCGGGATCACCCTCTCGTTTGGCGACGTAGATGTAAGCGAGCGGTTCTTTGCATACAAGGTGAAGCGGTTCGATACTATCCTGGACGTGGTTCCGCTGGACCTTCCGCCCATACAATTCGGGACGAAAGCCCTCTGGTTCACGATCCCGGAGGAGATCGAGAGGAAGGTCCTTGCGGAGAACCTCGATTTTGCAGGAGGGCTGCATGCGGTCGAGCACGCTCTCATTGCCCTGATGCCGTTCCACGTGGTCTGCGACCGGTGGGATATCGGCGGGCTCTCCACGCCCGCGTACGGGGAGGAGAATATCCCCACGATCTTCATCTATGACGGGTACGAGGGCGGGATCGGCCTCTCCGAGAAAGCGTACGACCTCTTTCCCGGCCTTGTCTCCATGGCACGGAAACTCGTTGAGGACTGCCCGTGCGAGTCCGGGTGCCCGTCCTGCGTGTACTCGCCGAAGTGCGGCAACGACAACCATCCGATGGACAAGCAGGCTGCGATCCTCATCCTCCGGGAGCTGGAAGCCCGGCTTCTCCCGGCGCCTGAGGGAGCGCCCCTGCCACAGGAGGGCCAAGAACTCCCGGGAGCTCCGGCACTCCGGACAGTGCCCTGCAATCCCTGAATTGCCCGCTGTGCAGCCAGCGTTTGCGTTTTGTGCTTGGAGTGCGAATAATATGGCATGGATTCCCTGACCCATGCACTCGCAATCTCGGTCCTCATGGCCCTTACGGGGAGGCCCGAGTGGATACTTCCGGGAATCATCGGCGCGGTCATCATCGATATCGACGTCATCTTCCCG
>JBDKRP010000148.1:0-3173 GCA_039683275.1 Methanoregulaceae archaeon
ACAGTAATCCTGAACCCCGGCAGAAAAACCCGATCACATCCCCGCAACCTGCCCCGGTATCGCCATCCTCTTCTCAATCAGGTGCGCAGCAACCGTCGTGATCAGGACGAGGATGAGATAGATGATCCCGACCGCAAGGAAAACTTCCGTGTAATCAAAATATTTTGTTGCGATTGCTTTTCCCGCGCCGGTGAGTTCGATGACCGTCACCATGTACGCGAGCGATGAGTACTTGATGAGGTAGATGAACTCGTTCGTGATCCCGGGAAACGCTTTCCTGATTGCCTGGGGAAGGATGACGTACTGGATTGCCTGGCGCCTTGTCATCCCGAGCGCCATCGCAGCGGTAAACTGCTCCTCCTTGATTGCGTGGAGGGCGCCCCTGATGTACTCGGAGTTGTAGGCCCCGTTGCAGAGGACGAATCCCAGGACTGCGGCAACGAACGGCGAGAGGTAAATCCCGATTGAGGGCATCCCGAAGTACAGGATGAAGAGCAGGAGAAGAAGCGGGCAGCCCTTGAAGAAGACCACGAATCCCCGGGCAAGCCATTTCATGGGTGAGTTCCCGTAGGCCCGGGCCATCGCGACCAATGTCCCGAGGGCAAGACCGAACGGTGTCGTGATGGCGATCAGGGCAAGCGTCATGAGAAGCCCCGCCCCGAGATTGGGAAGGAGGATCTGGGAAACAAATGCCATCTGGTCCATCACAAACACCCGTTAATTACCGGAACTCTTCCATCTGCCCGATGAATTTCCGGGTCCTTTCAAACCCGGTACCCATATGAATCTCATCCGGGGATCCGCGTTCCTGGATCGTCCCGTGCTCCATGAAGAGGACTTCGTTTGCTACCGAGAGCGCAAAGCGCATCTCGTGGGTCACGATCAGCATCGTCATCCCCTGCTGGGCAAGCGTCCGGATCACTTCGAGGACTTCCCGGGTCAGCTCCGGGTCGAGTGCGGAAGTCGGCTCATCGAAAAGCATAACCTCCGGGTCCATCGCAAGCGCCCGGGCAATCGAGACCCGCTGCGCCTGCCCGCCCGAGAGCTGGGCAGGGTACAGGTCCGCTTTGTCATCGAGGCCGACCCTGCGCAGCTCGAAGAGTGCCTTTTCCCGTGCCTGCACGGGGGAAAACCCTTTCACTTTCAGGAGCGCAATCTCAACGTTCCTGACCGCAGTTAAGTGATCGAAGAGGTTGAAGTTCTGGAACACCATCCCGATTCTCTGCCGGTACAGGTTGATCTTCGGGCCGGCCTGCGTCACCTCTTCCCCGCGAAGGAAGACCTTCCCGCTGTCCGGGACCGTTATCTGGTTGATGCACCGGAGGAGGGTACT
Organism: Methanoregulaceae archaeon; assembly: GCA_039683275.1. Taxonomy (GTDB): domain Archaea; phylum Halobacteriota; class Methanomicrobia; order Methanomicrobiales; family Methanospirillaceae; genus JBDKRP01. The sequence continues at coordinate 1,334 of JBDKRP010000148.1, forward strand.
CTTCCCGGTCCCCGAAGGGCCGATGAACGCTTTTGTATCCCCTTTCATCACGGTGAAAGAGATGTCCCGGAGGACTTCCGTGGTACCGAACGATTTGCAGAGATTTTCGACCCGCAGGATCTCGTCGTTTGCATCCATTGTTACATGCTCCCCTGCCCGAACCCGGGCACCATGACTTTCTTCTCGACTGCATGCAGGCAGCTCATGCCTGCATAATTCAGGAGGATATACACGCCGGCGCACGCGAGGTAGATCGGCATCGTGATGTAGGTGTCCGATACTATCTGCGTGGTCCGGGTCAGGAGTTCGAGAACCCCGATTGCGTAACAGACGGCCGTATCCGTGAGGACGTTCGGGTATTCGTTCGACCAGCCGGGAAGCGCGATCAGCATTGTCTGGGGGAGAAGGATATTCCGGATAGCCTGCCACCGCGACATCCCGAGAGACCGTGCGGCGGTCATCTGCCCTTCCCCTATGGATTCAATTGCGCCCCGGAATATCTGGGACTGGTACGCTGCACCCCGCAGGCCGAGGACGACAATTGCGACAAAAAACGGCGGGGTGTCGATATGCAGGAGCGGGAAAACCCCGAAATAAAACAGGAAGAGGAGAACGAGGACAGGCAGCCCCCGGAAAAACCAGACAAAAATACCGATCAGGAATCTGAGAGGCCTCTTCCCGTACACCTGCCCGAGGGCCATCGGGAGCCCGCAGGCGAGGCCGAGACCGAGCGAAGCCGCAGTGAGGGCGAGCGTAATGAGGATGCCCTGGAACAGGTACGGTAGCCATTCCAGGAGAACTGCAAAAACGTCTGCCATCCGATCCTTCCCGTACCCGGTAACTACAAATCTGTACTCTCATTCCGTGTAAGTGTGTCGGAACGAAAACGGGAAAAAGAGGCGGGCCCTGCCCCCGGCCCGGGAATTCCGCGAGGGCCCCCCGACGGGAGATTCAGCGCATCTGGTACTTCTCGATCAGTACCTGCCACTCTGTCGAGTTCATCAGTTTTCCGAGACCGTCATTCATCTTTGCCTGGAGCCCAGTATCCTCTTTCCGGATGGCAACACCGAACTCCTCGTCGGTTGTAATGACGCCGATCTTCTTTACCGGCTTATCCTTGATGGCGGGCGCGACAACCGGCTCGTCGTACAGCGTTGCATCCACGCGCTTGTTGATGAGATCTGTCAGGGCAAGGGCATAGTTGTCGTAGAGTTTCAGGTTTTCCTTCGGCATCTTCCCGGTATCGATAAGGTTCTTCTCGATCCAGTCCTGGGCCGAGCACCCGCTCTGGGTTCCGATAACAAGTTTTCCTGCATAGAAGTCGTCCATCGTGACGTTCGACTCGTTCCGGGCTGCAAGTTCCTGGTTCACGGTCCAGTAGGTGTTCGAGAAATTGACAACCGCTTCCCGTTCCGGGGTCTTTGTCATTCCTGCATAGACCATATCGATCTTCTTTGCGAGGAGTGCGGGGATGATCCCGTCCCACGCGACTGCCTGGAACTGGACGTTGAACCCTTCCTCCCGGGCGATCCACCGCATCGAATCAACATCAAACCCGGTAGCGTTTCCATCCTTGTCGATGGAGGAATAGGGCGGATACGCAGCATCGATCCCGACAATATACGTTTTCCCGCTCTGGATGGACGAAGACCCTGAAGAGGCAGGGGTTGCATTCGATGCGGCAGTACCGGTACTCGTACAACCGGCAGCTATCACCGCAGCAAGAACAAGGAGTGAGACAAACACGAATAGTTTCTTCATATTCTATAGAGTTCGGGGAGCCGGTATTTTATCGTTGTGCCCTGCGATCCGGCGGATGCCGGAGGTATTTATTACCGGG
>JBDKRP010000149.1:0-6432 GCA_039683275.1 Methanoregulaceae archaeon
ATCGCCCGGGCAATCGAGACCCGCTGCTGCTGGCCGCCGGAGAGTTCCCGGGGAAGATGGTCCCGCCGGTCGTGGAGCCCTATCTGCTGCAGGATATCGATGCTCGCAGCATGGAACTCCTCATCCGTACGGTCTTTCCGGAGCATCGCCGGCAGGGAGACATTCTCCATTACCGTAAGATCCGGGACGAGGGCGTAATCCTGGAAAACGTAGCCCAGCTTGTAGAGCCGGAACATGGTTTTCTCATAATCGGTCAGGGTGGAGATATCCGTACCGTCAATTACGATCCTCCCGGAAGTCGGCTCGTCAAGGAGTCCCAGCATGTGCAGGAGCGTTGTCTTTCCGCTCCCGCTCGCCCCCATAATGCCGAGGAACTCTCCTTTCCCGATAGTGAGCGTCACCCCGTCAAGAGCACGGACCTCAACATCGCCCATGCGGTAGGTCTTCCTGAGGTCTTCGATTCCAATCATGGCATCAGGACCTCATCGCCGTCTGGATATCCTCACGGGAGACCTGGTACGCGGGGACGTACCCGGCAACGATTGCTGCCCCGAAGAGTATCAGTGCATTCGTCACGAGATCCATCGGCGTCAGGTACAGGGTCGCGGACCATTCCGGGGTAACGATGGGATGGTAGGCCATGTACACCGCCATCAGCACCGCGATGATCATCCCGAGGATAATCCCGAGGATTGCAAGGATTATGACCTGGAATCCGTAGTTGTGCATGATGACCTCTTTGTCGACCCCGATAGCTTTTAGGATCCCGATCTGCCTGCGGCTGTTGAGGGTCTTGATTGTGATCACGATGAAAAGGACGACCGTCGTGATGATGATGCTCACAATCAGGGAGACCATGTTGATGATGGCAAAACTCTGCAGCGCCCGGCCCATGCTCTTCGAGAGCAGATCTGCAGTCGTCTGCACCTTCTGGGAAACCCCGTACTGCTGGAGTTCGTTCTTGATGAACGTCTCAGAGTACCCGGGTTTTGCCTTCACCGTGATGTAATCCGCATAATCAAGTGTCTTTCCTTCCACGAGATGCATATCGGACCAGGTAGTGTACACAGCGCTGTCTGACTGGGTCCAGCCTGTGGAATAGATCCCTTTCACCCGGTAATCCTTCACATACCCGTTGCCAAAATCGATTGAAATGGAGTCGCCGACACGGACCCCGCCGAGCGAAGCCTGGAACTCATCCTCTGCTTTTACCGATGCATCCCCCGCGACCGGTTTCCCGATGATGACCTCGCCGGTATCATCCTCGCCAAGATAACTTCCTGCGATCATTTTCGTGTACAGCGGTGAGACATATTTCTCATCAACCGGTTTTATCGCTCTCACCGTGGCGCCGAGAACCCGCTGGCGGTACGTAAGGGTCGCCCCCTTGCTGAAATGGGGGGTAGCCCGCTCCACACCGGGCATGCCGTTGATGAGATCGAGAGTTGCATCGAGATCGGTGACGTACCGGTCGCCGGTTTTCGGGCTGACCAGTACGTTCCCGACCTCATAGTCCACGACCTGCTTTGTTATGCTCTGCCCGATCCCGTTGAAGAGGGCGGGCAGGAAAATCATGTTGGTGAAGCACATCCCGATGATAAGAACCGTCAGGATCGCACTCGACCTGCTTCCCCGCTGGAGAGACCGGATGGCGAGGAGGAAGGCGACCTTCAGTTCTTTTTTACCCATGGGAACTTTCCGTCACCGTTCTTTTTCGGGAGGTACCAGTACCGGTACGCGACAAATGCAAGGACCCCGAGGACGATAATTGCAAAAACTATGGTCCCGGAATTATCCGCAGGAGGTACCCTCATGTTCATCTGCCGGGTCATCGTGTGGACGCCCATGTCGTCGGTATAGGTGACCGTCAGGTTGTAGGGATAGTTCCCGCCTTTCATTCCTTCCAGGAGGAAGAGGGCCGGGGCGTCGTTACCGGGCTTTATCTTTCCGATGAACGCTTCCCGGGTACCTTCTGCCGGAAGATCGATCGTTGCGGAGACCTGTTTTGCCTCGCCGGTTCCCGTATTCTCGATCCGGATCGTGAGATCGAATGGCGTGCCTTCGGTCAGTCGCGGGGGATTCGTGTCCACGCTGACAAAACCAAGTTCAGCTTTTCCCAGCATCTTTACGTCGATACCGGTCGTCTGGGTGAGGGGTTTGCCGTCAAGGGAATTGTAACCGATGGTTACCGGGACCCGGAGAAGGCCGATGGCGGCGTTCTTATCGGAAAGAAGGACAAAACTGACGGTCTTTTGTTCGCCCTGACTGATCCTGCCGATGTGGTAGAGGTCCGTCGTCTTCGGTGCGATTGACCCGGTAACGTTGGTAATCTTCAGGGTCACATCATCCGCAAGGAACCCACCGGAATTCGTAACGGTGAGATTAACCGGGATCTCGTCCCCGGGGTTGACGCTTTCGTTCAGGGAGCTCTCCATGATCAGGATCGCCGCCTTCTGGATGCCAAGAGACGTATTTACGTTGACGGGAATGGGATACCGGGTGCTCGTGCCCCCGTAGGTATCGGTCCAGATTTCGGGATAATACATGCCGTTTTTGGAGGGGGCCTGGATGGAGAAGGTCAGGGGAATTGACTGCCCGGGACCTATCTCACCGATCCGGGAAAAGTCATTTGTCAGGACAATGATCCCGTTTCCCTCCAGGTGGACATTCTGGATATTGACATTGATGTCCGTTGTTTTGATGAGGTTGTAATCCCCCCCTGAGGTATACTGCCCGGTCTTGTCGGTCACGGTCGCGCTGGTTGCCGTATTTTTTACGGTGACGGTAATCGTTCCGAGACTGCCCGGCATCAGTACCGATGGGCTGACGGTATAATTTGAGATCGTGACCGTCGGGGAAGTTGTTGCCGATACCGGAATGACTGCAACTGCAAGGAATGCAACAATGAATAAGAAGAGAAATCTTTGTTTCATGAGTCTGTGACCACCATCATGTCGTTTTCGGGGGAATCTTCGGGTTCCGGGAAAACCGGCCTGGTCGAAATATTCTTCCGCTGATGACCGGGGGAATGGTTCTCCCCCGGCAATAGTATCCAGCTTTGTCTTTACTCGAATCATCATCAAACCAGTTGTCGGAACAATTTGACATTCTGTCTGGTAAACGGAATGGGGACGGGCCGGCTCTTGGCTGTGCAGCAGGGAAATCGTCCTTGCAAAAACATTGGGGAAACGACAGTAACCGGGGAGTGTTACTTAAGATCACTTCCCCAGCAGGTACCGCACGGAACACCAACCCCGGCCGGATTCAGGAGTCGTGAACTCATCATGGATCCATCGGGCCGATTCCTATCCCATCCCGCCGGTATTATCTGAAAATGAAACCCGGGTAAGAAAGGATCGGTTCTTCCCGTGAAGGGGGTCCCGATCGGACAATCCGAAAAACGCGGGATCAGGATTTCCCGGTTTTTGTCATCTTCTTTGATGGCTTCAGGGGCCCCGGGGGATTCGTGTGGGCCGGCAGCTCATCCCCATGAGGATGGGAATGGGCGTCGTGCCGGGGAGGGAGAGAAGGCTTCACCTGGGGGTGGTGGGCAGGATGGGGATGCAGATGATCCATGGGATGATGTCTGTCTTCTTCAGCGTGACGCTCCTTGTCCTGGCTTGGCTGTAATCCGGGATGCGGCGGATCACGGGTCCGGGGTTTGGGTTCGTGTCGCGGTGACATAGTGCAATACTTCCGCTGGCCATTGATAAAACAATGTGTAACAACACGGATTCCCCGGGACATCCCGGTGTTATGAGAGTTCCGGTTTTTTCGTGAACCGGAATGCACCTTCCGGTACCGCGATCTCAAACTTTGCACCTGCGCCCGGGACTCCGGACTCGGAGATAGTGATACCGGTGATGGACAGGATCTCGCGGGAGATGCAGAGACCGAGACCGGTATTTCTGCCGGACCCTTTCATGAATAACCGCTTTTTCTCCTCTGCACGTATGCCATTGCTGTCGTCTTCAACAGTGATGACCAGCTTTCCGTCGTTTTCACGGCTTGTCATGCGGATGGATTTCATCCGCTCTCCCCCGTACCGCAGGGCATTATCGATAAGATTGTAGAACACTTTCTCCAGCAGGGGATCCGCAAACACTTCCCGATCCGGTTCACCGGTATCGACGCGGATATTCTGCATCGGGAGGCGCGGGATGATTTCTTGGACAATCCGGGTTATATTCTGCCAGGCAGGCGCCTTAACGCCCAAATCTTCATAATCCTTGGTGAAATCGATCTGGCGGGCAATGATTTCCGCAATCTTCTGCTCATTTGCAATGAATTCCGATGTGCGGACGGGATCATCGAGTGTTTTTTTGGAGATTTCAAGATACCCGGATAGTGCAACGAGCTGGTTCCTGATATCGTGCCGGGTAATGCCGGAAAGCAGGTTCAGTTTCCGGTTTGCGAGCATCAGTGCCTCTTCCCCACGTTTCCGTGCGGTGATATCCCGGATATTGCACTGGATAATTTTCTTATCCTCCACAAGGTAGACGTTGCTGACGAATTCCACATTGATTGCCTCGCCCTGTTTTGTTTCCAGGGGCAGGTCTTCATACCGGATATACCTATCAGATTTCAGCTTCGCAAACGCGTCCCGGGCAAAAAATTTGTCTTTGTGAAATCCAAGCTCCCAGAGATGCCTGCCAACGAAATAATCGAGCGGATACCCAAGCATATCGAGAATGAAGGTATTTGCATCGATAATTTTCCCGGTATCCCCGTCCAGGATCAGGATGGCGTCCTGTGCCGTCTGGAACAGTCGCCGGTACTTTAGTTCCGATTTTTTCAGTTCATGTTCAGCTGCTATCCGCTGCTCTTCATGGTCCAGCGTCATGAGAGCAAATGAAATGTCTCCTGCCTGTTCATCAAGCAGCCGGATGATCCGGTCATTAAAAAAACCCGGCTCGGAAGCACAGAAGGTAATAACTCCGGAATTTCCGGTATCAGGTGCGAACGGGAATACGGCAAGGGAACGATAGCCCCGCTCAAGCGCCCCTTTGCGCCAGGGTGCCATCATTGGATCGCGTTCGATATCATTACAGACAATGAAGGTTCCTTAACAGAAAGCTGTCCCGATCGGACCTTGCCCGTCGGGGGTGCCATCAGGCAAACGGGAGGCCAGGTCAAGGAAATTCTCCCCATAACCAGACACCGCAAGGGTTTCGACGATATGTTTTTCTCGATTGACGAGTCCGGCCCATACCATCGCAAAGCCGCCGTTATCTGCCGTAATCCGGCAAATTTCTTTCAATAGTTCCTTCTTGTCATGGATACGAACGATTGCCTTGTTGGTCGCAGATAGTACCGTATAGAGCCGGGTGAGAGTCGTTACCTGTGCATCAGCGCGGCGGTGTTCGACTGCCGACTTAATCTTGTGCATAAGCTCGGCAAACTGCGATTTCGGATCCCCCCCTTTCTGGAGATAAAAATTGGCACCGTTTTCAAAAGCTTCGATAGCCACTTCTTCCCTGCCCCGTCCGGTAAAGAGAATAAACGGGATGGCTTTATCTGTCGCCCGGACCTGTTTTAAAAACTCGATGCCATCCATCTCCGGCATCTGGTAATCGGAAACAATGGCCTGGATCCCATTGGATTTTAGCAGATCGAGTGCGACCCGGCCGGATGGTGCAATGGTTACGGCAAATTCTGTTGTCCGCTCAAGGAATACTTTGCCAATAGTAAGGAGACCGGACTCATCATCGACATAGAGAACTGATATCGTAAGAACCAACTACAGGAATCTTTTTTATGGAGAGTGTTTATTCCAGCAATAAATATTTTGTCCGGAATAAATGAGGGATGGACACGGACTGCTACGGTATGATCCGAAGGAATACAAAGGTATCCTGAAACACGGTTCATTAAGAAAGTTTCATTATGCTAAAACAGACTCTTCTGTATGCCATCAAAGAAATACTGCCCCTTAAAATTTGGCACTGCATCCAATGCGGAAGGGATGCTTGTCGAGATCCCGTGTATCGGGAAAGAATGTGCGTGGTTTTTTGATAATCACCGTGCTGTACCCGGTATCGCCAGGGAATTATGTACGAACCAGCGAAAGAGAACGCCCAAGGGAACCGCAGCAGACTGATCGTGAGAAAATCTGAATCCGGAGGGGTTTTCTGTGAATTACTGTCCTGTCTGCAAAAGAGAATATAAGGAGATGCGTGGAAGAGAAACCAGACATTGTCCTGTCTGTGGCAGCAAACTTGTCCAGTTATCTGATGACGCAATAACACAGGTGCGTCAGGAAAGTGCCCGGAAAAAAAACTCTGATTCGTAAAGTATCCCGGTTTCCGGGAAATACCGGTCTTCGGGGATACTGGTGGCAAAGCCACTTCCCGGAATTTCCGCTCCATGTTCCGGCTTTCCCCTTATTACCTGCCTTGTGAAATAATGTCAGTCCTGCTATATTCCCGGACC
>JBDKRP010000150.1:0-6957 GCA_039683275.1 Methanoregulaceae archaeon
GACAATCAGTCTGCCGATATTCCAGTAGGCTTCGACCATTGCATGGTTGACTGCCTGGTATGCTCTCTGTTGTGCGTCACGAATTATCTCCCGAAGAGAATCAAACAGGGAACCGGGTACTGCGGGCGGCGGCAGGGAAAACAACTCCGGATAAGTGTTTATCGTCCTCATACAATACGAGTCTTTTCCCATTCCCTGCAGTTGATCGCGACCAGCGGTTTTCCAAACCCGTTGAATTCGACGGGATTAACTTTGATAACCCGATGTGATCCAAGGCTCACCCGTCCGTCGGTACCCCCCTCCCGGAACCCCCCCTTCACCACAGCCCCGCCAAGGCCCCTTCCGCCGATCCGGCATACCGGGGGTCGATCCAAAAACCGGGGGGCGGGAAGGGGCCTTTAATTTACAGCTGGAAATCCAGCTATAATGCCTTTGATTGCCTTAAATCACGATTAAAACAGAGGAATTTTTCGCTTGTAAAATAATTCGCGGTCGGACACGGGAAAATCCGGAACCGGAAGGAATCCGGGCTCAAATCGGGCTCTGTTTGGGGGGTCCGGAGATACGATCCGGAGCAGGAACTCCCCATCCCACTACCCTTCCGGACCTGCATTCCCGGACACAAATCCGGGCTCAATTCACCCCCGGATTGCCCATTTGCCCGGACTTCCCTACCGGGGATCTCAGGAGCACGAGGGAGAATGCCGCGGCAGTATCGTCGGATCTCATCGGCCGGCTCTCGCAATGTTTCCGGATCTGCTGGTGGATAATATCGTGGATGATCTGGCCCTGCACGACAAGCTTTGACGTGAAATTCTTCAGCCACCGGATCTTTTCCCTGCTCACGATTTGGCCGGACGTACGTGAGTCTGGTTCATACATACCCTGCGTAGAACGCTCACGCGGATAAAAAATTATGAGCTCCCCAGTGGCGCCTCGTTCGTACTAAGGAAGTACACTGCGTTCTCGCCGTACTGGACCGGTGCGTTCCGGTTCCCGATGTGGGGGAGCCCCTTGAACCTTACGACCCAGGAGCCGTTGATCTGCCCGGCCATCTGGACCGAGACCGCCTGGGGCGTGATCACGTCAGCAGTGCCGACGACAAGCATAACGTCCTTCTTGATGCCGGAGAGCCCGTCCCAGCTCCCGTTCCAGGCAAGGTTCGCCTGTGCCTCGGCACGGAGGCCCGGGGGCTCGCTCGTGTCGTTTGCGACCTGTACCAGGGTCGCGTGCAGGACCTGGCACTCGGGGATGTTTGGGCTGTACGAGTTGGAATCAAGGATCAGTTTCCGCACAAGCTCCGGGTGAGCGATGACCAGCTCCTGCGCGGTCGACGAGCCCATGGACTCACCGTACACGTTCATGCTGTCGTACCCGAGGGCTTTGATCAGTCCGGCGGCATCATCGGCATACAGGGGGATCGTGGGGGTGACATTGTTCATGCTGCTGTACCCCATCCCCCGGTGATCGTAGGCATAGACATGGTATTTCGAGGAGAGGATCGTAAGGAACGTCTCGTTCCACGGGGCCGACGTGGTTGAGTCGTTCGCGACCTCGCTCGCGAATCCCTCGATGAGGAGGACCGGTTCCCCGGATCCCCATTCCCAGTACGCCAGCCGGACGCCATTCACGTCCTTGTACTGGACCGGTGTATTGGCGATGGAGACTGTCGGGAGGTGCTGGGCCGCATTCACCGTGGCCTGCGGCGTTCCGGCCGGGGTTGTCGGTGCGTTCGTGCAGCCCGCTGATAGGATAAGGCAGGCAGTGATGACGAAGATTATGGTAACGTGGAGTGCTTTCATGATTCAGCCTCGGAAAATCAGAACATAAAATACAAATTTTCGATTGGGGAGGTATCCTGATAAACTCTTTGAAACCCATGCGGGCAGGTAATAACGGTACGGCATGGTTCGGGAAGCTACCGGATGGCAGGGCCCGTCAGGATCATTCATCCGGTTGAATAATCATTTTATACATTGAACGGTCATTCTGTATATTGAATGATGGCTGAATTCCGGAAATTTGCCGGGAACAAGATCCTGGACTGGCTGCTCATGCATCCCACTACGCCGGTCTCCATTAATGAACTCGCAAGGATCCTCTCCGTCTCTCCCGCAACGGTCCTGCGATATGTAAACCTCCTGGAAAATAACGGTCTGGTCTTTCGGAAACCGGCCGGGACCGCCCACCAGATCTTCCTGAACCAGGACTCCCCTCTCGTACTTCCGCTCAAAAAATCTGCGGCGCTTCTCCGGCTCTGGGATGCCGGGATCCGGAAGATCGCTCCCGCTGCCATCTCAGTTGCCGTGTACGGCAGCATCGCATCCGGGGCATTTGATGAAAAGAGCGACCTGGACCTTCTCATCCTTGGGGAAGAACCGGATGTGGACCGGGCGCAGGTCATTGCCCTGCAAGAGGAAATGGAGCGTCAGGTCCAGCTCACGGTTCTTCCCTGGCACCAGTTCGAGACCCTGAAAGGAAATCACGATCCTTTCCTCAAATCGGTACTCGCAAACCATGTCCTGATCCACGGTGTTCCCTTATGAATTTCTCAGAATGCGAGGCCCGGGGCCTTATCAGGAAGGATTCCTCTGCATCGTCCCGGGTACCGGGATCCCTTGATACCTCTGCCCGGTTTCTTTCAGCAGCCCGGAAGAACATCGGCATCCGGGAATTCGAGATGGCGGAGATTGCCGCATACAACAGTGCATTCCACAGCGCCCGGGCGCTCCTCTTCTCGCTCGGGTATCTTGAACGCAGCCATGCCTGTCTCACAACTGCCCTGAACCATCTTATCCGCGACGACGAAGAGATCCGGAATTTCATTTCTACGCTGGACAAACTCCGGTTGTCCCGTCACAATGTCCAGTACGGCGGCTCACTGGTGCTTCCCGATGAAGCAGCGTTTGCCGCAGATTTTGCAGGGCGTTTCCATGAAGCGGTCTCTGCCCGGCTGACAGGATAGGTTAGTTATTCCGGTGCAGAGGATTGTCCCGGGGGGATATCGGAGAAAAAACCTTTAGCCACGTCTCTGGTTGAGTCAGCGTGTCCATTCGCACGCTTCCCCTCTCACAGGAAATACCCTGTGTTTCCCACGAGCACGGAGGGCACCCACGCGGCGGGGGCGGCCCATCCTCCGCAAATAATTACGGACCCTTATGGCACATTGAGGATCATTTCCGGGTCTTTCATTATCTGTAAACCATGGGATATCTGATGACAGGAGGTGATGTAAAACAGGATTCCCGGGTATCCTTTTCTGATCATCAGGAATCAATTGATAAGATTTATTTTATAGAATTTGACTCAATAAAGTATGGTTTTCCCTAATAACGATCTCCTCGAATTCAGGAAAAGTCTTTTTCACGATCTCCGCGATGAACTGGGTTCCCTGAAAACATGCCAGACAAGTCTTCTGATTTTCGGCAGTGCAGGTGCCGGATTATTCTTTGGAATAATCCGAGGAGACTTTAAGTTATTCAATCCCGCCTACCTGTTCCTGTTTCCCCTGGTTTTCCTCCTGCCCCTGTGGGTAATCTTTTACGAAAAAGCGAGAACGATAGCGAGAATCGTGGGATTTCTCCGGGTTCAGGAAAAACTGTACGTGCTGAATTCAAAATACGGTTTTATTGGCTGGGAATCAGCAATGAAAAAATATTGGACGCGAAAAAACACGTGGGATAACAGAAAATTCGATATCCTGTTTGCCACGATCAACCAAAATAAAAAGTCTCTCAAGTCCGTCTATTGGGCCACCGTATATATTACTTTTTTCTCCCTGAATCTCGTGTGCCTGATTTTGAGTGGAGTTCTCATTTCGATTCCCGAAGCTGGAAAAATTCCTATTGCCCTGTTAATGCTTATTTTTCTCATTCTGGTTGTCACAAATGAAAAAATATTCAAATTTTCCTTCTGGAAAAGTATACGGACCCTTTGCAGGAGACCCATATCAGAACATACGGATTTGGGAAAGTTTCTCACAGAGTCTGCAATAATGTCCATTCTGTTCCTGATAGTCTACATAGGCATGTTGTATCTGTTGGGACTGATGAATGGAGCCACAATTCCTGATATTCTTATTTACGGAATATTTCTGTGCCTGTTTTTATTTACCCTGACCCTTGTTCTCTGGATGTTCCGGAATCTTGTCAAAGCCCGATATTCCTATGACATGTTCGAGATGCGCTGGCAGATTATCCTGAATATTTTGATTGACGATGACGGTAAAACTGTCGAAAATATAGACTGGGAAAAATGGGACCCTTCCCAGGAAAAAATTCCCCGGAATGACAAGTCCCTGGTTTAAACCAGAATATCTTCACTCATTCAAACGAGATTGTAGTTGTTGTCAGCGGCCGGGCGGAGGGGCGGGCACGGCCGCTTACCCCGCATTGATCCACAGAGGCCGCCACCTTCGCAAGAATCCACCGAAGAAGTCCAATTATTCCGGTACCCTCCTCCGGACCCCCCCTTCATCAGACGCCCGCCAAGGCCCCTTCCGCCGATCCCACGTATTCCGGGTCGATCCAAAAACCGGGGGGCGGGAAGGGGCCTTTAATTTACAGCTGGAAATCCAGCTATAATGTCTTTGATTGCCTTAAATCCTGATTAAAATCGTTGGATTTTTCGCTTGGGAAATAATTCGCAGTCGGACACGGGAAAATCCGGAACCGTAAGGAATCCGGGCTCAATTCAGGCTCCGTTTGGGGGGTCCGGAGATACGTTTTTCCCAAAGATACGATGGGGGTGAAACTCACCCTTTGCAGCATCAATCCGGTCCAGATTCAGCCCCGGATTCCCCCAAAATACGGGGTCAGGACCAGTTTCGCAGGAAACGATGTCGACGCCGACGGAAAATATTGTTTTTATCCGGCATTTCCAAAAAATACTCGTTTAATCGCTCTAAATGCACGCAAAACAGCAGCGTTTTGAGACCCCCTTATTTTGGGATCGACCTCCCGTACATTCCAACCTGGATTCCAGCGTTGACGGGGCTTATACAGATCTCATTCCGGTTGAACAATCATTTCATATATTCAATGCTGCCCGACCTGTTGAATGAGGGAAGAATTCCGGAAATTCGCAGGAAACCGGAACCAGGGAAATCTCCTGTGACTATTACCGCCCGGAAATGACCGTACCATTAAAACCCGGAACATCCAAAAGGGAAGTATCAGATGGACGCACTCGCCCTACTCCGCAAACACGAACCTGTCCTCAAAGAGCGGTTCGGTATAGAAAAAATCGGCATCTTCGGCTCATTCGCACGCGGAGAGGAGCGGCCGGACAGCGATGTGGACGTTCTGGTGGAGTTCCGGGCCGGGGAAAAGACCTTCGACAACTACATGAACTGCAAATTCTACCTGGAAGATCTCTTCGGAAGAAAAGTCGATCTCGTCACGAACGAAGCTCTCAAACCCCTCATCAGGGATCCGATTCTCCGGGAAGTCATCTATGCGTAGGTCCCGCCTCCTGTTCCTGAATGATATAGCGGAATCCATTGAAAGCATCCGCACGTATGTTGGCAACCGCTCTTTTGAAGAGTTCTCTGCAGACAGGATGCGCCTCGATGCCGTTGTCCGGAACTTTGAGATCATTGGGGAAGCCGTGAAGAACCTTGACGAAGAGCTCAAAAGTCAGTTCCCTTCAACGGATTGGAAAGGTGTCGCAGGATTTCGGGATACTCTCATTCATGGTTATTTTGGCATAGACAAAGAGATCCTCTGGGACATCATCACCCGGAAAATCCCGGCACTCGAACAAGAAATTCGGATCATCATCGAATTCGAAAAGAAACGGGAATAATCGGGCCCGGATATCCCCCGGGGCACGCCCACGCGGCGGGGGTGGCAGCCCCCAGGAGCGTCCCATCTCCGCAATGAGTCACGGGCACTTCGGGCACAATGACCGTCATTTCCGGAAATTTTTTTCATGTTCATTTTCTTACAGGAGATCCCGGAAAACAGGTGCAATGTGACACAACAAGCCAGCCCCCCTTCAGTAACCCTCCCGGACCCCCTCTTCATCAGACGCCCGCCAATGCCCCTTCCGCCGATCCGGCATACCGGGGGTCGATCCAAAAACCGGGGGACGCGAAGGGGCCTCTGTTTCTGCAGAAATTGGAGGGATTTCCTGCCCCGGATTGCCTTAAATCCTGATTAAAATCGTCGAACTTTTGGCTCTGTAGAAACGGACATGAACGTGAGTTCGCACCGGAAGCATGAAAATCGAATAGTCTCACGAGATAGTTTATATATTTCAAATGGATTGGGATGTTCACCATAATCGATTTTCATGGGAAACCCTTATCGAAAAACGAGAGCAAAGAAAGATATCAATTTTAAGAGATCGTAAATGATAACCTTGATTTTGATCTCTTTGACCTGAAGACGGAATGAACGAGCTTTCAGGGATTCGCCGAATTTTCGTTTGAGGACGGAGAAGATCGTTTCGACTTTGTTTCGTTGATGATAGAGAGAATTGTTGAAAGAATGAGAAAGCTGTCTTCTGTAATATCCGGAAATGCGTTTCCGTTTTCGATTTCTAACGGGGATGAGAGAATCCGCAGGGAGGGTTTCACGGACGAGTTCATGGTTCTTTTCGGAGTCGTATCCTTTATCCATGAGATAGAGGTCAGACTTTCTGGATCTGTGACACTGTTTGAGGAGCGGTTCAGCATGACGGATATCGTGAATCGGGTGTTGGGAGATCTTGAGACCGGTCACAATCTGTTTTGTCGTATCTACCGATATGGATGTTTTCAGGAATCTCTTTCTGGTTTTTCCGGTTTGCTGACCTTATATCGTCTCCTTCTTAGTGTCGACATAACTAAGGAAGGAGACGCTGTACCTTAGATCTTTCGGTTACTCCATTCTCTCCTGAAAAATTGGGTTTCTACAGAGCCCTAATTTTGGAATATTGTCACGCTAAAAATATTAATGTGAAAAAAAGTATTAT
>JBDKRP010000151.1:0-3516 GCA_039683275.1 Methanoregulaceae archaeon
GATTGGGAGACCAGGTTTTCCAGGGGGATAATGGTCCAGTCACTCGTTTCCACGATAACGATCCCTTTGCGGGAGAGGCTGACCGCTTCCTCCTCGCTTTTCTTGTCCGTTATCGTGACCTCGAAGACATCCTTTCCGGGTACGAGATCCCCGTCCGGGGCGATGGTCGTCATCCTGCCCAGCTCCCGGACACTCTGTGCCTGGAGGACAACAAGCGCATCTGCGCCGCTCTCGATTGCGGTCGTCGCAAGCTCCTTCTTCCAGGGCCGCAGGTCCACCCAGAACTGTTTCATCTTATGACTCCAGCGCAGTCTTCGGGTCCATGTTTCCGTGGACGACCCGGCAGAGGGCACGCACGAATGCCCGGGTATCCTGACGCTGGAACGCGTTCCTGCCGACGCAGACCCCGGAACCCCCGGCATCCACCGAGTCCCGGATGATCTTCAGGGATTCGAGATCTCCCATCTTCTCGCCGCCGGCGACCAGCACCGGGACGGAACAGGCTTTTGCAATCTTCCCGAAGGAGACCGGGTCGCCCGGGTAGTTGGTCTTGATCAGGTCTGCCCCGAGCTCTTCAGCCACCCGCACGCAGTGCCCGATGGTCTGGGGGGAAGTCGGGTCGATGCCTTTCCCACGCGGGTAACTCATGATCAGGAGCGGGATTCCCCACCGGGTGCAGTCTCTCGAGATCCTCCCTGCCGCTTCGAGCATCTTCGATTCGTTGGGCGCCCCGATGTTGATGTGGATGGAGACCGCGTCGGCCCCGAGTGCAATAGCCTCTTCAACGGTACAGACCAGCACCTTGTCGTTCGGGTCCGGGTTCATGGAGGTGCTTCCCGAGAGGTGGACGATGAGCCCGATATCCCGGCCCTTCTTCCGGTGGCCCCTTTTCACCATGCCCTTGTGAAGGACAATTGCATTCGCGCCGCCCATGCTCACTTCCGATATGACCGAGGTCATATCGAGAAGCCCGTCGATCTGGCCGAGCGTGAACCCGTGGTCCATCGGCACGATGACAGTCTTTCCCGTGTTACGGTTCATAATCCGTTCGATTCTGATTTCCTTTCCCGTCATGGTTTCCACCTCATCCGTTCAGGATTTCCAGCGCTTCCCTTGCAGACCTTCCTTCATGAACTATCAACGCTGCTGCCTTAACATATTTGTCCGGGGTCTTGTGCTGGAATGCGTTCCTGCCAACCGAGATCCCCGATGCACCGCCAAGCATCGCGCCTTCGATGAGTTCCAGGCTTGCAAGATCGTCCATCTTACTCCCCCCGGCAACAACGACCGGGACCGGGCAGCCCCGGGTGACTTCCCGGAAGCTGTCCGGGTCCCCGGTGTACACGGTTTTCACGATATCGGCCCCGAGCTCCGCCGCGACCCGTGCAGCGAGCTTCACGTTCTCCAGGCCTTTCTCATCGGTGATCTTCTTGCCTCTCGGGTACATCATGGCAAGAAGCGGCATGCCCCATTCCATGCACTCGACGGCCACCCTGCCGAGATCGGCAAGCATGTGAGCCTCCGAGTCGGCGCCGATGTTGACGTGCATCGAGACCCCGTCGGC
Source organism: Methanoregulaceae archaeon (assembly GCA_039683275.1). Lineage (GTDB taxonomy): Archaea > Halobacteriota > Methanomicrobia > Methanomicrobiales > Methanospirillaceae > JBDKRP01. Next base: position 1,565 of record JBDKRP010000151.1, read on the forward strand.
TCCCATCCTGAGGGCGTTCGTCACCGTGTTGACCAGCACCTTGTCATTCGGGTCCGGCCCGATGGAGGTGCTGGCCGAGAGATGGAGGATGAGCCCGACATCGCGCCCGCCCCTCCGGTGGCCGAACCGGGCGAGACCGATGTGGCCGATAACCGCATTCGCTCCCCCGGCTGCGACCGCGTTCACCGCGTCCTCAAGGTTGATGAGGCCTGCTATCGGGCCGTTCGTGACCCCGTGGTCCATCGGTACGATGACCGTTTTTTTCGTGTTCCGATCCATGATGCGTTCAAGTCGAATCTGTTTACCACTCATTACAAACACCCCCTCACCGCGATGACAGGAAGATCCGGTCGCGGGAGGTCAGATAAACCAGAAATACCTAAAATAGCCGAAATAGCTGAACCAGCGGGAGATACCCGCGGGTAATCGGGAAACATTCAGGAGAATGCGGCTCATGCCGGTTTCGCATGGCCCTGCACACCGGGACTGGGCTCCGCTTTCAGAGATAAAGACATTCACGAGTGAAAAGACACTCATGCAAAGTTTTCTTTGCGGTTTCCATGATTGAAACTCCCGTATGGGCTATGCTACATGTTAGCACGGTTGCTATATAGCACTTTGCCTTTTAACTCTGGGCTGTTGGGGGTTTTAAATGTGGTGGTGGCCCGGAAGGAAACCGGGGACCGGGAATTCCCGGATTCGGACGAATTGCCGGGGATAACCTGCTCGGGAAAAAATGCAGGTAGAATGAAGATCGGTCAGTTGAAACAGATCTTCACCGGGAGACTTCACGATCACGAGGACCCGATACGGGTCGCGGGACGGCTGATATATTCGTGGTAATTCAGCGTGAACGGCCGTCGCCATACGTCAACCGGCTCTTCATAATAGCTCGGAAGATACTCCTGGTATGGCATGAAGTTGAATTTCGAGATGATGTGCCGCATGATCACGGACGGCATGACCACCCGGACATCATACCCTTCGGAAAGCCATCGCATGAGGAGACGCCGCGTGTTCCCTTCGTTCTTGCATCGGGAGATTATGTAGTAGAGATAGAGTCTCGAATCCTCGTACATCTCAAGCCACCCGGAAAAGAGATCTCCGGTGAAGCCAAGTGCATCCCCTTCCGGGGTATCGGTCTCAATACGTTTCGGCATATCTTACATCACCCGCGTTTCCCGTACGGGATTTTTTAGGATGGGGAATCCTGAGATTTCCTGAGGGAGCAGATATGGGTTTTGTTTATGACCTGATGGCTCGCGGGATAAATTGCAGACTGATGATTATTTTCCTGTACGGATGAGGGAACTTCCCATTTGACGTTAAAAGGAAGTCATGACGAAAACATATTGACGCTCCAGGGGGTTTCGCCCCCGCCGCTGCGGCAGCCTCCGCAATGCGAGAGATGCCCGGGGCCAGGCTCCCCGCGAGGAGGACGGGAATGCGGGAAAATGCTTTTTCATCTGTATGCACTTTCAGGGATGTGGCAAAGAGGAAATGTAGTGAGCCGATCTCACAGCGGCGGAACCAGGAAAAAAATGGATTTTTCATCCGTCAATTTTTCTGATATACGCTCTGTAGTGTATGAACATAATACACGCAGCAAAAAGGAATGCGATGAACCATATCGTAAATATTACCCTGAAATTCCAATCCTGAACCGGGGTCTGGATAAAAATATAAATCGCGGCTGCGATTATGACAACCAGCGTAAAAAGGAAATTTGCATAGGGGGCAAATTTATCACGTTTTTTTACGATAAAATCCTCCCACTCATTCATACATCGTCCGCGTTTGCAGAATCTGTTGGTTCTTATGAACGAACCGATCTTTTTGATACTTGAATCAGAGCCCTGGATATAGAGATCATATCCTATAGCTATGAATGGAATCAGATAGAGAATCCAATAACTGCCAATTTTTATAGTTCCGATACCGAAAAATGCAAG
>JBDKRP010000152.1:0-4061 GCA_039683275.1 Methanoregulaceae archaeon
GGTTACGGGTACATGGGACAGGGAAGCGCGGCGCTTGCGTCGATGCTCCAGTCCTGTTCGGTGGTCGCGGTCGTGAATATCGATTCAGGTTTCACGGCGGGAGCTTTCGCGGCGCGCATCGCCAACATGGTTGCGGCACAGAACCCCGTACGCCGGGACGCGGGAGGGGAAACCGTATGACAACGCGGGGATTTTATATCGGGAGGTTCCAGCCGTACCACAACGGCCACCAATCGGTACTCGAAGGCATCGCAAAAAAAGTTGACGAGATCGTGATCGGGGTCGGGAGCGCCCAGCTCAGTCACGAGAAGAACAACCCGTTCACTGCAGGGGAGCGCGTCCTTATGATCACCCGGTCCCTTGCAAAGCTCTCGTACCCGGTTTACGTCATCCCGATAGAAGATGTTATGCGGAACGCGCTCTGGGTAGCCCATGTCCGGTCCATGACCCCGCCCTTCGATCACATTTATTCCAGCAATCCCCTGGTCATCCAGCTCTTCAAGGAAGCGGGAATTTCCGTGGAACCGACGGTCATGTACGACCGCGAGAACCATTCGGGAACCGAGATCCGGCGGCGGATGCTTGCAGGTGAACCCTGGGAGAACCTGGTTCCGGATGAGGTCGTGACCGTATTACATGAAATCGACGGGGTCGGAAGGCTCCGTCAGATCACGGCAAGCGACTGATACAGGAAAACGCAGGGGTCCGCAGGACACCCCGCTCCGGAGTGATACAGAATGCTCGAATTTCTGAAAGGGCTGATGAAGAAAAAAGAAAAAGAGCCTCCCCGGCTTCTTACGTTCGGGGAAATCCCCGGCTGGATGGACGATATCGATTTATCTGCACGGCAGGAGCTCGACACAGCGACCGATGCTGCCCGGACCCATATCGAAGCCCTGCGCAAATCCCTCCTTGCCCAGGTGAAGGATCTCAAAGTTCCCGAAGAAAAGCGCCATCTTCACCCGAAACTGGAGAAGGTCGCATTATCGACTCTGCCACTTTTTGAGCGCTCCATGTCCCAGACACTCGCAAAACCGTTCCCTGCAGGTACGGACGAGTTCTACGTTGCTGCCGGCGAATGCCTGAAGACCTGTCTCAAAACGATGCAGGGGCAGGGCCGGTATCTCCAGGCAGTTTTCCCCGAGGAGATGAAGGGAATCCGGGGGACGCTGAAGGATTTCGGCCACGAGATCAATGCACTCACCGAAGCTACGAAAAAATTCCGGGATCATGGCGAGCGGGTCCAGGGGATCCGAAAAATCTACGATGCTCTCGTCGAGATCCGGGACAGCAAAACGGGATCCGGGGACCGGCATTCCCAGATAGTCCAGCGGATTGCAGATGCAAAGAGAGCCCTGGATGACTTTGCCGCGCAGCGGGTGCAGCTTGAGAAAAGCCCTGAATACCTGGCGTACCTGAAGCTGAAGGAACAGATCCATGCGATTGAAGAGAAACGCGATACCGAGATGCGGGAATTTACCGTGATCTCGGCAGTTATCGCCCACGTCTTCCGGAAAGCAGAGAAAGTTGAAGGAAGGAAAGGCGACGGCCCCTCTGCAAAGGCAGTCCGCCAGGCAACGGATCTCCTTTCCGATCACCAGATCCCGCGTCCCGACGAACTTGCAGCAGCGCTCCGGATCTCGTTTCCGGTCGTTCTCCCACTCATAAAGTCCGGGGAAGTCCCGCTGAAAAACAAGGAAGAACGTACCCTTTTCTCAGATACGGATCATCTCTCGGAAGTTCTCGGGAAGTGCGTAAATGCGTACCATGAGTATGAAGTAAAAATTGCCGCGATGAACGAAGAACTCGAGGCAGGACCGGTCCGTGCGCAGATAACCCGGCTTGAGACCGAAAAACGCCAGACTGAGAAAACCATGGAACGCAGCGAAGCCCAGATCGCGGATCTCGCAAAATACCATGAGGAAGCGGCAGAAGCTGTCCCCACGCTTGCCGGTGAACTGGACCGTACTATCGGGGAGTTCTCGAAAGGCAGTATCCGGGTTCAGCCCGAATCGTGTAATTCAATTATTACAACCCGGGAAAAATCCGTATAAGCAAACTCGGGGTGATCGCCCCGGCATGCCCCGATACGGAGGATGGTCGGGAGATCAAGCAGGATTTCTGCAACAGCCAGTCTTCCGGGGCCGTCCCAGGTTTCCGGGAACCTTGGTTCAATCGGGATCTCGCGAATTCCGTTTTCTGTTTTCCGGCAGCAGGTTCTCTGGTGCTGGTGGCCGCAGCACAGGCAGGAAAGCCCCTGCAGTTCAAGATACGCGAATGCCATTTTCGGAGTATAATGGTAGCCGGACGGAGAGTAGCCGGAGGTCCGGCTCAGGCGCTGCCAGTATTTTTGTTCCAGCCAGGAGTCTCCCAGGTCAAGGGGACCCCCGTGGACGAAAAGCATACCCTTATGCCGCCAGGTTTCTGCCATACCGTTGAAAACCTCAAGGAGCGGCGAATTCCGGAGAGATTCGTGAGCCCGGTTACTCCGTTCGTCGCTTCCGCTGACCGACAGATGGTTCAGAAACGCGTGGTCATGGTTGCCGATAAGGGAGATCACCCGGTACTTTTGGGTCAGGTTCCGAAAGATTTCGAGGGTCTGCCGTGGTTCATACCCCCGGTGGAGAAGGTCGCCCAGGTTCACGAGGCAGTCTACCGGGCCGAATGCCCGGGTAAATGCAGCGGACCTGATACAGCGGGCAAGCTTTCCCAGCGCTTCCGCATCCGCGTGAACATCCGAGAAGAGCACGGCTCCCATGGGTACAGATTGAGGTTTGCGGGATTCTGTTAAGAGAGTTCGTACGATCCCGGCATATCATGACTGCCCGGGCATCACCAGGTTTCCTGAAACGGCATCGGCAAATTTTTTTCATACCGGGATAAGGTATTCTAAGAGGGGCGGGAGATCCCGGAGTTCGTCTCCGGGATGCAGGGAAGAGCGAGGTCGGTGCAGGCCGCTACAATCCCAACTTCCACAAGGTGAGCCAGACATGATGGAACAATATCTGAGTAACTATATCAGTACCGTACGGCCCGCGTACCAGGGTATTGCCCAGAAGACTGCGCACGACATCGCTTCGACTTACCTTTCCTATAAGTTCGGTCTCTTCGGGAAAGCGGCGGAGGAAGCTTCCCGCGCATCTGCTGCGCTTCCGGACGGCAGCAATATGGCCCTCCTGAAAAAAGCTCTAGCTATGGTGGGTGAGCGGTCGACGCGGCTGGACAATTCGGATTATTCCCCGGAAACATCCGTTATTTTTACTCCGGACGAGATGGGCCGCCTTGCGATGAACCTGCGGCCCGATCAGGTTGAGGATATGGCAATCCTGCAATTCGACAATGCGGTTCTCCTGGTATATGCCGCCGCATACGTGAGTTCTCCGGATGATCAGGATTCCCTGGATGAACAGGTGGCGTTCGCGATTAATATTCTTGAATCCTATCATACTGCGCTTATGATCCAGTCGTGAGTACCGGCCCGCCGTACTTTTTTGGATACATTGCCGGAAGAACCCGGGCCCGGAAAAACTTTGCAGATCTCAAAAAAATAGGAACGGCACCCCGCCCCAGGATTTTTTCAATTCTTCCGGAATTTTTTGTGAAAGCCGGGTCTCACAAAAATTCCACGAAAGAGTTTCCGGCCCGGAACAATTCCGGTTATTCCTCCGGAAATATTTTGAATTGTTACGCGACGCCGGAAAATTTTCCGAAAATCCCGGGTCTCATAATTATCCGGGCAAATTTTTCCGGGCCGGGGGCCGGGAAAATATTTCGTACCTCTCCACCCATTGCAGGCATGGGCCCTGACAGGAAGGAATCCTGGCATCCTGCACTATCTTATCCTTACACCCACCTTTTACCGTCGGAGATCGTGTACGAGCCCCGCCAACGCGTTTTACGGGGTTGCGAGGTATAATCTATCGATCCCAAAATCCGGAGGCCGCAAATCGCGTCTAATTGGGCTGATTTTAAAGTCATTTAATCGCGTGTTTTTGAAAAACAACCGATTAAAACAATATTTTCCGTCGGCGTCGACATCATTTCCCGTGGAACCGGATCCG
>JBDKRP010000153.1:0-4385 GCA_039683275.1 Methanoregulaceae archaeon
CGGATGAGGAGTTCCATGCTGCGAGCATCGATATCCTGCAGCAGATAGGGCTCCACGACCGGCGGGACCATCTTCCCCGGGAACTCTCCGGCGGCCAGCAGCAGCGGGTCTCGATTGCCCGGGCGATGGTGAACAAGCCGGATATCCTGTTTGCCGATGAGCCCTGCGCAAACCTTGACTCCGAGAATTCGAAGATGGTCCTCGATCTCTTCCGGAAGATCAACGAAGAGATGAAGCAGACTATCGTCATGGTCTCCCACGAGGACTGGCACAAGGACTATTTCCACCGGATCGTCAGGCTCCGCGATGGGAAAGTCATGAGTGACACGGCGCAGTAACAAGGGTTTTGCGGCAGGACCGGGATGAACCTGCATATTTTCTCTGCGTGTCCCGTCAGGAAAACTCCCTTCTTTCAATCGACCTGATGCGAGCAGGATACACCCATCCGAGAGTGGATTTACCGGAGCGAATAGTCTTATCCGCCAGAACTCCGATAAAAAAATAATGAAAAAGATATACCTGTTAATTCCCCTTCTCATCCTCGTTTTTCTCTCCGGAGGATGCAGCCAGATCCAGAGTGCCCTTAAAACCGGCATTCCCGCATCCGGTATTTCCACGAGTTCCGATGAGGGGATGCTCGCGGTCTATTTTATCGATGTCGGGCAGGGAGATGCGGTCCTTGTGAAAAGCCCGAACGGGACCTCCATGCTTATTGATTCAGGGCCGGCAGCCGAAGGCGGAAATCTGGTCTCCACTCTTCGGAGTCTCGGTGTTTCCACCCTGGATATCGTGGTTGCCACCCATCCCCAGGACGATTCTGTCGGGGGGCTCGCGGCAGTCATGAGCGCATTCCCGGTCGGCGCATTCGTGGGCAGTGGCATCCCTTCCGATTCAGGTACGTACGCAAACCTGCTGAACCTGGCAGCCGAAAAGAATATTTCCGTACGCACGGTCTCACGCGGCGATGTGCTGGACATGGATCCCCTGCTCAATATTACGGTCCTGAATCCCCCGAAAATATTCTTCCAGGACCTTAGTGATAACAGCCGGATGAACCAGAACAGTATTGTTCTTCGCCTGGAGTACGGAGATCGGTCCTTCCTGTTTATGTCGGATGCAGAGACTGAGACGGAAGATGCCCTGCGCACAGAAGGGGATGTCCTGAAAGCAGACGTCCTGAAGATCGGCTATCATGGGAGTTCTGCATCGTCCGGCACCAAGTTCCTGAACACAGTTAACCCGGAGATTGCAGTTATCGGAACCGATACCTCGAATAAATATCCCTCGAAAACGGTCCTGAAACGGCTGGATGCCCTTGGCACCACGATCTACCGGACTGACCTGAACGGGACGATCCGGATAACCTCTGATGGAACCTCGCTGGATGTAACGACTTTTGGAAAAGAAACAGATAGCGGATAGTGTACGGGATTGGAATACTATCTCATTTTATGTGGCAGGCAACAGGACGGTGCGTGGATTCATATTCCCGGGGCCGGAAAAAGGATTGCCTGAATTTCTGAACGCAATAGATGAATCCGCCTTGAGTATTATAAAATTTAAATGAAAAAATACTAATGGAAATCCATTGAAGGATACCTGATGGCCCAGGTACGTGCAAATATCGGCGTCTGGGAGTACGACCCGGCTGCAAATACCATCTGGTTATCTGAGGAGACCTCCCGGATGTTCGGGCTGGCCCGTACTCCCGACGGGAAAACACCGGTCGGCGATATCCGGGCATGCGTTCCGGAATGGGAGACCGTGCGCCAGGCCTACAGGGATCTCGTTGAGAAAGGGTGCGAATTTACTATTGAAAGTCCTGCAAACCCTGCAGATGGTTCCGCCCCCAGGACCCTCAAAGCTATAGCCCAGGTTATCCGGAACGGGGAGGGAAAACCGGTAAAAGTGATGGGGTTTATCCAGGATATCTCCCGGATGAAGGCAAAAGACGCAGCCTTCCAGGCAACGGTACGAAACATCGTTGCCTCAATCGGCATCGAATCCCTGGACCGGATCACGGAGGGCGTCGCATCCTGGCTGGAAGCAGATTGCGTGATGATCGGGGAGATCATGCCGGATAAGAAGAAGGTCCGGGTACTATCCATGATCCTTGACGGGAAGCATGTCCGAAATTTTTATTATATCCTGAAGGGTTCCCCCTGTGAAAATGTCACCGGAAAGGGATACTGTATCTATCCCAAAAATGCAGTCGCGATGTTCCCGACAGCAAAAGACATGGTCGATCTGAATATCCAGGGGTATGTGGGCACCGCCATGCGCAATGCCGAAGGCCAGGTGATGGGAATTCTCTGCATTCTCACGCGGAGACCTCTTGAGGCCCCCCCGGCCCTCCGGGAGATTATCGACCTGATCGCTGTGAAAGCGACGGCAGAAATAGAGCGCAGACAGGTCGAAGAGCTGATCCGTAAGGGAGAACGCCTGCTCGCTGAAGCGATGGATCTTGCCCGCCTGGCAAGCTGGGAATTTGATATCGAAACCGGTACCTTTGCCGTTGACGACCGCTTCTATTCCCTCTACGGCACTTCGTCGGAACGGGAGGGTGCGGGCAGGATATCTCTTGAAACGTATGTCCGGGAATTTGTTTATCCGGACGATCACGATACGGTAACGAATGCATTTGCGAAAGCCACAGGAGCTACGGATCCCGAGTATGGAGACCTGTGCGGTCACCGGATTGTCGGCAGGGACGGCGAGATCCGGCATATCGTAATGCGTATCGGGATAACAAATGTTCCCAACACCCGGACCATCAAGATCCATGGGGCAAACCAGGACATCACCGAACTCAAGCTTGCCGAACAGGCCCTCCTCCAGGCGAACCACAAGATCAACCTGCTCTCCACTATTACCCGTCACGATATCCTGAACCAGATACAGGCTATCAGGAGTTGTCTCGAACTTGCAAGGATGCAGGTCAGCAATGCAGATATGTCAAAAATGATCAATACTTTGGAGAAGGTAACCCTCAAAATCCAGTCGCAGATCGAGTTCACCCGGGTTTACCAGGACCTGGGCACTCACGAACCCCGATGGCAGTCCATCAATGGCATCCTTCAGCGGATTTCAGTCCCTCATTCGATTACCCTTCAATCGGATCCGGAAGATATCGAAGTGTATGCCGATCCTATTTTTGAAAAAGTCTTCTCCAGCCTGATGGATAACTCCCTGCGGCACGGGAAGCGGGTGTCGGCAGTCCGTGTCTCGACAAGAGCGGACACGGAGAACCTGACGATTGTCTGGGAGGACGACGGTGTAGGGATTCCCCGGGAGGAAAAGTCGAAGATATTCGAAAAAGGTTACGGAAAAAATACCGGTCTCGGCCTCTTTTTAACCTGCGGGATCCTCGCAATAACGGGAATAACTATCCGGGAGAACGGGGAACCGGGCAAAGGTGCACGGTTCGAGATGCGTGTGCCAAAGCGGATGTGCCGCTGCCCGGGGTCCGGAAGGCTTCCCCATTCTGTTGCCGGCGATTGAATACAGCCAGGCCACAACCGGGGATCCCGGCCGCCGGGAAAACAGGCAGCCCGTAAATCCCCCCGGGTTAAATCCCCTACGGATAGTGTATGCTATCCGGCATTCCGGCTCCCGGGCCGCAGGCACGGTCCTGCCAGGTCCCGGCACGTGCGGGCAGGGAGGCGAGAGCAAAATAAAATAGTATTTATCCCGTGAGATTTATCCGAATGATATGGTTCCGATTTTCGAGCCGGGTAATTTCCTTTTGGTGCTGATGCTCTGGACCGCATGGGTCTTCCTCTCACGGTCCTGACGGTTGCCCTGTTCTTCGCCCTCAGGAAAGTTCCTTCCTGGCCGGCACAATGCCTGATACCTCTTGGTGCAGGGATCGCTGTTACGGTGATATATGCATCGATGGGGCCACCGGCTCCGGGGGACCCGGTACTTATCAGGTTCCTGATCGGTATTTTCATCTATCCGTTCCTGATCCTCCCGCCCGTCATGCTCCTGCAAAAACACCTGCGCCGGATTCCTGCCCTGTATGCCGCGTTCTTCACGGCGTTTACCTCACTCTGTTTCGTGCTCACCCTCGGTGCAATGCAGGGTGACATAAAACAGGAGGATATCGGGAGCGTTGCATGGCAATCCGCTGCGACAATCATAAAATCTCTCGTGATCTCATCGGTCGTTTCCGGTCTCGTCCTGGAGCTGGACCGGTGGCTGGCCGGTCCCCGGGAACCTCGGGGACATGACGCAAACAAGTGAATCGTGAGCAGGGAACGGCAGGTTTTTCCCTGTCAGGCCGGTACCTGAGAAATACATAAGCCCCGGCACCGCATGATCTCCCATCGCTGATACGAAAACGGGAACGTGGAATTCCTGAATATACCCAAAGAAGGAATACC
>JBDKRP010000154.1:0-36625 GCA_039683275.1 Methanoregulaceae archaeon
CATTTTCCCCGCAACAACCATCGATACAATAGGGAGTCCTCCTCAGATATAACGGAAAAGTCCGGTATCGCTGCTTCAGACCAGCCCCGGCAGGATCCGGCCCCCCATCATAATGACCGGTTCCTGCCGGACTCTCATGGTTCAGGTCTTTCTTAAGGTTACAGAAATCTATGAGCCAACCTATCATCGATACTTCATGAATTTTTCCTGACAACGCAGATCGACACCCCGGCTCACGGTTTTTGAAATGTTCCTGTTAGGGCATCACATGTATACCGGTACCATAGTCTCGGCCAGGGCGGCATTGCCAGACATAGCATTTTATCTCCCGCTATAAATAGTTAATTAATTTATATGTATTTCTTAAAAAGTAAATATGATATGTATAGACAGAAAGGGTATCGCCTCCCGGAAATTCACGTCCCGTTCTTCCCTGGCGGATAGTACCGGCAGGCAACACAAACACGGTGGCACCTTCGTGCGGGACAACTCCCTTCAGGGACAGGACAGGCATGCATCCGGACCAGATAGGTGTGGTTCACCTGGCCCCATGCTTTGTCGTGCAGTGCAACCAGACGGGATCTCATTCGCTTCACAACGTTCCGATCCCAGAGAAGGAATAAGATCCTACCCCGGACCATAGTCGCCCGGAGCCGGCTTTTGGTCACAGGAGGGCCGGTGCCTCCGGGGACCCGGACACCCCTGGTGGCCGCAGGATCCTCTTTTCAGGGAAAGCATACCCGTGCGGTTCCCGATCGGTTCGGCTGGTCATGTACCCATGTGAAAATTCTGTACTTCTCTGATTTTCTCAAGGACAAACGTGAATATTTTTCTCCGGGAAACCCGGGACCGGAAACCATCGATCTGAGAAGGGTCGGGCTCATTATTTTCGGTCTTCGGCTTGGGGAGACTATTGCCCGTTCTCAAATATTCAGTTGCAGAATTTATCCCGTTGCGGGTCCGGCATAAGTTTCTGGAAGGTATTATTGTCGGCTATATGGCATCTGATAAAAAAATCAGCAGAGTATTGAGCCTGATACGAAGGGAAACCGCGGAACGCCGGACCGGTCGGATCGTATCTCCGGACCCCCTGAAATAAGCCCATATTGAGCCCGGATTCCCTTTTTTTGCCAAGGTGGACCCAACCGGGAGGCGAATTATTTTTCCAGAGAAAAATCAGGCTGATTATAGCGATATTTAAGGAAATCCGGAGTAGTATAGAGGGATTTCCAGCTGTAAATTAAAGGCCCCTTCCCGGCACCCGTTTTTGGGATCGACCCTAAATACGTGGGATCGCCAAAATAGGCCTTGGCGGGGCTATACGGAAGGGGGCTTTCCGGGAAAAACCGGACGACCCGCTATACGGGCCCGGTTTCCCGGGAGTACCCCTGCCAGCGTTCTCCGGATCTGTTTACCGGCTCACCTTCGGGGCAAGGATCCGCAGACAGGTTCCTGAATCCCCGGTACCCGAAGCCCCGGGCCATCGTTTCCGGAATTCGGAGAACCCTGCCGGCCGGATGATCTCCCCGGGTGCAGACAAAATCGAAGATACTATGGACCAGGTTTCTCTTCAGGTATTTCGGGAAAGATCCCAGGTTATCAGCCCCGAATCCTTCGAGTTCGCCGAAATCCTGAGGTCCTGGTAACTAGCATTGGAGGGAATGGCAAAGAGCATCCAGCCGTCCCATGCATTGGACTTCCCGGAGAGATGGGTATCCATACTGATTGTATCGCGATAGCCATAGGGATCGGTTGTGTATTTCGGGCCACCGTCCCAGTACCCTTGAATGACAGAAAGGGTCGAATGAGATTTGGTTTCATAGATTAGGAGGGGTATCTCTTCCCGTCCGTTTCCTCCTTCCAGCGCGATAGTCGGGGAAATAGCCTGCACATGGTACCAGATCCTGAACTCCTTCGGGAGGTCCTGGCTTTTTACCTGGTTCTCATCGCACCACCCATTCACCCAGACGAAAATCCATTTCATTCCTGCCGGTGGAGCCTGCTGAAAATTCGTCAGGGAGTACCGGGATTGCCAGTGATAGGATCCATTGAGGATTTTCCAGTCGTACACCGTGTAATGGCACATCGCGACGGAACCTCCGGATGCATTACGGGAAACCCAGGATATCCATCCTCCGACACCTGCAGTACCAGGACTCATCACAGGTATCGGCGAGGGAGTTGGAGTGGAAACAGCATTCTGACGTATAGTGGGAACCGGTGTCGGAGCAGGGGCCGGTGTTGCCGTCGGAAGCGGCGTTTCAGAAGAATTCTGGCCCGGGAAAATGGAACTCACGCACCCGCAAAAAAGAATCAGGAGGAAGAGGAGAGTGGCCGCGAAGACCCGGTACATCATATAACGATATTCGCAGGGATGACAAATATAACATTTTAATTTTTTGGGATAAGTTAAATGATCATATTGAATATATCCGGGCGGTTCCGGAAAACTTCCGCATACATTTGTATCATGGAAGCATAGTTCAAACGAGGAATTCCGGAAAAAGAAAACATAAAGGAAAATACCCATGATCGACATCACCACAATCGACTGGAACGAAGCCTGGAAAAAAGAGGACCGGGAGAAGAAAAAACGGGAACAGTTCTCAACCTGCGCCGAACGCTGGGCAGACCGGGACCGGTGCCGTAAATTCAGTCTCATGGCGCAGGAGGATAACTGGAAACGTTCGCGGGAACGGATTGCTGCAATGAACATCTCCCCGGATTCCAGAGTTCTCGATATCGGTGCGGGGCCGGGGACGCTCGCTATCCCTCTTGCCGGACTGGTGAAGCACGTCACGGCAATCGAACCGTCTGAGGGTATGCGGGAGTGCCTCACGGAAAATATCCGGGCCCGGGGTATCCGGAATATTACGGTCATACCGAAAAACTGGGAGGATGTCGATCCCGCGATTGATCTTTCGGCACCCTACGACGTGGTCGTCGCATCCTACTCACTCGGGGTTCCGGATCTTAAAGATGCCCTCCTGAAGATGGATGCAGTCACCGGAAAATACGTGTATATCTTTTGGTTTGCGGATATGGCTTCCCCACGACAGGCGACTTATGCAGAGATCTGGGAGGATTTGTACGGAACCCCGCTTCCCTCACGGAGGACACCGAATATTATATTCAATCTCCTCAACCAGATTGGGATCTATGCGAATGTCGAAATGTCCCGGGTCGAACATTCCCGCCGGTATAGTAGTATCGATGATGCGGTAGCTGATGAGCGACAGGACCTGAACCTTACGAAGCCGGAACAAGTTGAAATCCTGCGAAAATTCCTTACGAAACAACTCCGGCCCGATGCAGGAGGGTATTTAATGGAGCGGACATCCTGGCAGTCCAAGATCTGGTGGGAGAAAGGATCCAGGAAATAGCGGGGTCTCCCCGAGAAAAGAGGGGGTCTCAGATTCCGATTCTCTCGGAGGCTCAAATAGTTCTCCAGAGGGATCACCGATTGATACTGTACCGGAAAAGTAAAATAAATAATTTTTACTCAACAATTATGTTTAGTTTTTATAATTGACAAAAATCAAAAAACATATATGGAATAATTGAGAATAGTATGTTGTCCCCCCATCATCACGCACAACTTCACGATGACCGTAATGACGGACGGGAAATGAACACCATCCACCCATCCCCACCCATAGCCATGCATTGGTGGGGACAACCACATTACTTCGTCAGATACTTCACCTTTTGGGAAAAGCAGGACTACGGAGATTCCGTTGCCACATTTCCTGCCACTCCCTCCTTGTTATAATAATTAATTGAACACCTGACTGAGGATAGCTTATTAATAACGTCCGGTCTAATCGGGATTTTACCTGCATACAACCGGGCAGTAAAGATGGTTCAAATGACATTACTGAGAGAAGGATACTGGCGGGAACAGTGGCGGCAATGCAAACTCGCCCGGATGGCAGTCCCGAATTACGGGAATTCCAGCAAATTCTGGGGAGACAAAAAAAAGGTCCATACATCTTACATGAAAGGGCGCGAAGAAGGCCGGAGAACGATGGAAAAGCGCCTCGAAGTACTGAACATCCCGGATGGCTCGCGGATCCTTGATATCGGTGCAGGACCCGGACCTCTTGCCGTCCCCCTTGCGGAACGAGGCTGCCAGGTCACGGCGGTAGAGCCATCCCCGGTCATGCGGGAAGCCCTCGCAGAACACATGAAAGAGAGAAATGTACAGAATATCACCGTCATTCCCCGTCGCTGGGAAGAGGTCGGGCCTGCTGATCTCGGGGAGCCCTTCGATGTCGTAATTGCGTCTTATTCTCTTGTTATGCTGGATATGGGAGATGCGGTCGCAAAGATGGATGCGGTCGCAGGGGGAACGGTTCACCTCTTCTGGTTCCTGACCTCCCCGGGATGGGCCCAGGTAAACCGGGACCTCTGGCCCCTCCTGCATGGGGGGCATTTTCCCGGGGAACCCACAGCCGACTGGATCTGGCAGATCCTGCACGAGATGGGAATCCATGCAAACCTGACGGTCGAACCGGGTGTTCACAGTCCCACCTACGCATCTACCGAGGAAGCTGTCCAGGAATTCCTTGGCAGGCTGAACTGCACGACCCCCGCCCACGAGGAAATTCTGCGGAGCTACCTTGAGGCAACACTCCTCCACCGGGACAATGGCTATGTCCTGCCAGGAGAAACCTTCGGTGCCCATATCTGGTGGGAAAAATCCGGCCGTAAATCCTGTGCCGCCAGATGAGAACTTGCGGACCTTACCGGAGCGTGAACCATGAGCGATTATGATATCCTGTTTGAAAAGGTGAAAGAATTCCACGGCCATGTCTGCCCGGGGATCGTTCTCGGTACCCGGCTCACAATGGCCGCCTTCCGGGAACTGGGGCTGGACCCGTTCAGAAAACACCACAACCTTGTTGTGTACATGGAAATTGACCGGTGCGGTGCCGATGCGGTCCAGGCAATCACCGGCTGCTCTCTCGGCCACCGGAACCTCAAGCACAAGGATTTCGGGAAGTTTGCCGCGACATTTGTGGACATAAGTTCCGGAAAAGCAGTCCGGGTAGCTGTATTTGAGAAGAACCGGGCACAGCACGACAGCCTCCAGAAGAGCGAGGTCATCCGGATTCTCGGGAAAGCGCCGGAAGATGAAATCCTCAAAATCGAGCACGTGAAGGTGGAGATCTCTCCCGACGATGTCCCGGGTTTCCCGAACCACAAGGCATTCTGCGACAAATGCGGCGAACAGGTTATGGATAACCGGGTCGTCACAAAAAACGGAAAGCCCCTCTGCAAAAACTGTGCATGCGGATCGTACTACACGGTCCTCGGTTCTTCCACTTGATCGCATTTCTCCGCAGGACGGGCTGAACGGGCCTGGAAATCCCAGGCCATCCTTTTCCGGTTCCCTTTCCTGTACCAGATCCGACCTGAACCGGATCGCAGCCGGATTGCTCCGGTACCAACATTTTTCTCATGGATGTGTGAATCTGTTGACTGATAAGAACTGGAAGATCTTTATGCCCATCACGATTCCTCCCCTCTGCCGGGTCTGTGCACATCTCATGACTCCCGAAATCCCCACGTGCAATGCATTCCCGGGAGGAATACCTGCCAAGTTCCTTGCCGGTGAGCGACATATTGATACAGTGCCCGTCGACCACGGGATAGCCTTCCGGAAAAAGACAGAGGCGCCGTCCTGGTTCATTGCAGGAACCGCTCCGGAAACCCTGTTCCGGGTAACCTGCACCGGGTCCTATGAACGCTACGTCCCGATCCTTGACCTCTGGGAACTGGATAATGAGTTCATCCGCTACATCCTTGCAATCCCGCTGGCGTACCGTCCTGTTACCGGGCAGGAGGCAGATGCCTTCATAGAGAAAACGCGGGAATGCCTGGAAGCGATGAACCCCTGCATGCGGGAAAACAGGCAGAAGATGTACCTGAGCACCCGGAAAAGCGATTTCCCGTAACCATTCAAAGTTAAGCCCTGGTTCTGACGTTCGTTCCTGGCTTTGGCTGCTGGTTTCAGGCTCACACATTTTTCAGAATATCCCTTGAAATTCCCCGGTTTCAGTGTTCTGACCCGGAGGGGTTTGTAAACTTTTAATAATTTACTTTTTTGTAGAATTAAAATGATATGCTTATATCCCCTGAAATCGAGATACTAGACCACTGATCTGGCATGAAACGGAGAATTCTGCGTTCTTTTCCTGTACCCTTTCCCGTAGTAATCCTCACGATCATTGTCGGTATCGCAATCCTCGCGACAGGCTGCATGAATAATTCCGGGCAATCGGAAATAAACGATGTCGTAATCCCGGTCGACTCGCCGTTAAGCCAGGTAGCGAACGTCATGCAGAAAGGCGGCGTCCAGGCCGGGAGCCTGATGTACGAGGGCCTGGTCATCAAGGACCGGAACGGGACCTTCGATCCATCTCTCGCGGAAAACTGGGATGTCTCGTCCGATGCAAAGACCTGGACATTCCATCTCGTCAGGAATGCCACCTGGAACGACGGGGTTCCCTTCACCTGTGCAGATATAAAATTCACGAACGATTACATGAAGGCTAAAAACCTGACAATGGCATACGTCCTGCGGGATGTGGCTTCAATAAACTGCACCGATAATTACACTGCAGTATACAATCTCAAGACCTCCTATTCCGGCTTTTTGGACCAGATCTCCCGGACCCCGGGTATAGGGATATACCCGGAACATTTCTGGAAAAATATTGATGACCCCAAAACGTACCAGGACACCCGGTTCATCGGGACAGGCCCATTCACCTTTGAGAAGAGTACGACCGGGTACTACCAGTACAAACCAAACAATGCATATCGCGGGAAAAAAGCCGGAAGCGGGGTGATCCTCAAGGTCATCACCAACAAGGACAGCCAGGTCCTTGCCCTGACGAGCGGCGAGATCGATGTGGTATCCGGAATCACGCCAGCAGTAGCGAAGAGCCTGTCAGGTGAGCCAAACATCACCGTGTACGCGATACCAGATACAATCGGGTATGAAGTCGGTCTGAACCTTGCAGTATATCCATCAAATATCACCGGGTTCCGGAAGGCGATGAGCCACGCTATCGACAGGGACACCATCAGTTCGATTCTCGGCAGCGCAAGGCCGAACCCAACTACGTTTCTCATCCCGTCCCTTGCAGGGGACTACGTAAACCCGGCAACCGTCGGCCTGTACGATTACAACCTGACAAAAGCACAGGAGATGCTCAGTGAGGCCGGATTTACGAAAAATTCCGAGGGAAAACTCATCGGCCCCGATGGGAAACCGGTCACGATAACAATACCTCTTGGGGGGAAAGCCTCCACAAATGGTGCAGACCAGAAGATGGTCGAAGTCCTCAGGAATGATTGGGGTAAACTTGGGATCACAATGTCCACGCTCAGCTACGATGACGAGAGCATGTACCGGAAAGCCATAAATGCAAACCCGGTCTTCTTTGAGGGTATGCCGGCTGTCCTGCATGACGATGCCGATGCCCTTATGAACTTCGCGGTAACCCCACTCCAGAACAAAAATTATTACAATTACAACAGTTCCGAATACAACAACCTTGTTTCGCAGATAAAGAATACTTCGAACCAGACTGATATCAGGGAGATGGCGTACCGTATGCAGGAACTTCTTGCCCAGGATGTCCCGACAATCCCTATATGCAGTGCCGATACGCTGGTCGCATACCGGAACGACCGGTTCACGGGATGGGAAAACGGGTACGGCTATACCAGCATCACAGATCCCCGCACGCTGACGAATCTGACCCGGGTCACAGCGGGAACAAACGGGTGACCGGGGAACGGAATACCGGATGGCAGGAAGACATCTCCGGATAAGTACTCCGCTCCGGCCAATCAGGAGGGAGTTCCGGGAAACACGAGACCCGGAATACCTCAAGGTCCGTGACATCAGGGAGCAGGTTATCTATAAGGGACTTTTAGGAAATACCTGTCAGCGGGTTTCGTCCGGACCGTACAGGAACGGGGGCTATAAAAAATGATGAACCGGAACTACCTGCTCCGGAGGATCGGCTACAGTGCCGCCGCGTTTTTTGTCAGCATCACCATCACGTTTTTCCTCCTGCATCTCATGCCAGGGGATTACATCACCAGTTATTTTCTCTCGTTGGGAAACACCCTTCCGAAAGAGACCATCCAGCAGTTCTATGAGGAATTCGGCCTGAACCTCCCCCTTCCCCAACAGTATTTCAATTATATCGTAAACATTGCCCAGGGTCGCTGGGGATATTCGTATGAATACAGCCGGCCGGTCCTTTCCCTGATCTGCGAGAAACTCGGCTGGACGCTTCTCATCCTCCTCCCGGCAACCGTGATCGGCATCGTTGCGGGAAGCCTGCTCGGGGCATACTCCGGCTGGAAGACCGGGACAAAAAAAGATCTCGCGCTTTTCAACATCATGATCATCATCCGGGCGATTCCTGAGTTCTGGTGGGCCATCATGGCTGTCATCGTCTTTGCCTACTACCTTGGACTCGTCCCTCTCGGGGGGTACAGTAGTATATCAGTCCTCTATACCGGGATTGACTGGTGGGATGTCCTCTACCATGCCATCCTCCCAATCGCTCTCATGGCGTTCCTGATTGCGACCGGGAATTACTACGTGATGAGGAACTCGATGATCTCGGTTATCGGAGAGGATTACATCACGACCGCCCGGGCGAAGGGACTATCAGAACGTGAAATTCTCTGGCACCATGCAATGAAAAATGCGATTCTCCCGATGGTCACGATGACGACCCTCCAGTTTGCATCCATCATCATGGGCAGTATCTTCATTGAGACAGTTTTCTCCTGGCCAGGACTTGGGTACCTGACCACGGAAGCGCTCAGGATGCGGGACCTTCCGCTTCTTGAGGGAATCTTTCTCTTAGACACCCTGCTCGTGATCACTGCAAACCTCCTTGCGGATGTGACCTGTTCCCTCCTTGATCCACGGATCCGTACGGGTGATAACAATGACTAGAACGCTGGTCCTGTACATCAGCATCGCGATCCTGTGCCTGTACGCAGCAGTCGCAGTCTTCGCTCCGCTTCTCACCTCCTGGGACCCGCATGCCATTGCAGGAACGCCGCTCGAAACGCCGGATTCCCTGCATCCCCTCGGCACCAACGATACCGGGCAGGACATCTTAAGCCAGCTTTTGTACGGGACCAGGATCACACTCCTGATCGGATTCGGTGCAGCGATTCTCTCGGTTGTGATCAGCACTTCGGTGGGGCTGGTCATCGGGTATTACGGCGGCCCGCTCGATGAAATTGTCTCGCGGATCATCGATATTTTCATGACAATCCCTCTTTTTCCCCTGCTGCTTGTCCTCGCGCTGTTCTTTAATCCGAATATCTGGACGATGAGCCTTCTCATGGGGGTCTTGGGAAGCACCCATGGGATCCGGGTAGTGCGTTCGCAGGTCCTCTCGCTGGCACAATCGAATTTTGTCGAGGGGGCCCGGGCAATCGGCGCCTCGGATTTCCGGATCATGACCCGCCATATCCTGCCGAATATAATGCCGATTGTAATTGTGAAGTTCGTCACGTCATCTCAGCATTACCTGGTGATGGGCGTCGGGTTAAGCTTCCTCGGTCTCTGGGACACGACAACAATCGACTGGGGAACCATGATCAACCAGGCATATTCTTCAGGAGGAGTTGCACTCGGTCTCTGGTGGTGGCTCCTTCCCCCCGGGATAGCAGTTGTCGGAATATCGCTCGCACTCGCACTCATCGGGTACAGTTTTGAGGAAAAATTCAACCCGCGTGTCGGGGTGAACCGGCTATGATTGGAAGGCCGTTTTCCCGGAAGGGATCCTGCGGGTGCAGCCAGGATAACCTGCTACAGATCTCAGATCTCAGCGTCAGGTTCGACAGCCATTCCGAAGTGGTGCGGGCGCTCGATTCAGTGGACCTCGGACTCCCCCAAGGGGAGCATCTTGCGCTGATCGGTGAGTCGGGGTGCGGGAAAACTGTCCTTGCCCAGGCAGTCCTCGGGCTGCTCCCGGCAAATACCCGGATCTGTGGCAGGATAGAGTACCAGGGCAAAAACCTTCTAGCCCTGCGAGAGGATGACCTCCGGAAGATCCGGGGCCGGGCAATTGCGATGATCCCGCAGAGTTCGGCGCAGGTCCTCAACCCGGTCGAAACCATGGGTGATCAGGTAGCAGAAGTCCTGATAAGCCACCATATCCTCCCGCCCGATGCTGCCCGCAGGGAGACAATTCATCTCTTGGGAGAGATGGGATTTGAGAATCCGGAGTCCGTGTATCAACGGTATCCTCACGAGATATCGGGAGGGATGCGGGAGCGTGCCCTTATTGCGATGGCACTTTCGGGAAACCCGGAGATGATCGTTGCAGATGAACCAACAGCAGGTCTCGATGTACTGGTCAGGGGCAAAGTCCTCGAAATGCTTGCCGAACGGACCCGGGACCGGACGCTCCTCGTGATAACACACGATCTTGCAACAGCATCCACCCTCTGCCGGAAAGTCGCGGTTATGTATGCCGGGGAGATTATAGAATCGGGGACACTCCGGGACGTCCTCGATTTCCCCGGTCATCCCTATACGGAGGGACTCCTCTCTTCCCAACCCTCCCGTGGGCTCCAGTCCATCCCAGGCATCAGCCCGCTCCCATCCACCCTCCCGGACGGATGCCGGTTTGCCTCCCGTTGTC
Source organism: Methanoregulaceae archaeon (assembly GCA_039683275.1). Taxonomy (GTDB): domain Archaea; phylum Halobacteriota; class Methanomicrobia; order Methanomicrobiales; family Methanospirillaceae; genus JBDKRP01. Next base: position 10,701 of record JBDKRP010000154.1, read on the forward strand.
CCCGGGCAACCTGCAACTGCCGGAAGAACCATCCGGAACTTATGAGAACCAGCGGGGATCACGAAGTGAGGTGCCGGTGCAATGACTGAATCGTCGATTGCCACTCTGGTACAGATGGATCGGGTCTCGAAGATCTATACCTCGGGATTCCTCACGAAAAAGACGGTTCCCACGGTAAAGAATGTCTCCTTTGAAATCCGGAGGGGAGAAACTCTCGGTCTCGTCGGAGAATCCGGGTGCGGGAAGACTACTATCGGCCGGATCCTCCTCATGCTCGCAAAACCCACTGAGGGAACAATCCGGTTTGACGGTATCGATCTGACACAGCTATCCCGGAACGATCTCCGCAGCATCCGTCCCCGCATGCAGATCCTGTTCCAGGATCCGGATACATCGCTCAATCCCAGGATGAATATCCGGGACTCTATCACAGAACCCATGGAGATCTGGGGTACCGGGGATTCCGGCTCAAGAGCAAGGCGGATTGCAGAACTGATGGAACTTGTCGGCCTCCAGCCGGAACTTGCGGCGCGGTATCCGTGGGAACTGAGCGGCGGGCAGAAGCAGCGTGCGGTCCTTGCCCGGGTGCTGGCACTCAACCCGGAATTCCTGGTCGCGGACGAACCAACCTCGGCACTCGATCTCTCGGTCCAAGCACAGGTGCTCAGCCTTCTCAAAGAGATGCAGCGGTCCCGGAATCTCACGATGCTCTTCATCTCCCACGATCTCTCCGTGGTCCGGGTCATGAGCGACCGGATAGCAGTCATGTACCGGGGCGAGATCGTCGAGATCGCTGCAACCGAAGACCTGTTCCGGGACCCGGTTCACCCGTACACCCGAGAGCTGGTTGAAGCCGAGAGAAGAACAGAGTCCGAATTGTCATGCAGGAGCCCCCGGTCCGGAGAACTGGACGAAAACACCATATGACCAGAAGCGGGCACCCGGGCCAAGTCAAGACCGGTACCTTTTTCCCGAATTATACCAAGAGGATGATACGATGAAATCGCACGATAACGAGTACACATCTGATGAACTCTATGAAGTGATGGATGACCTGGCCATCCCCGCAAAACTGAAGAGCTATTTCCGGCAGGTCATACCGTTCCACACCTACGCCGCCCCGGGAACCCTGATTGGAGTCTTCATGGTTGACTATGCCCTTGAAATACTCGGGGCTTCCCCGGAAGAAAAACTCTATGCTGTCTGCGAGACCCCAAAATGCCTGCCCGATGCCATCCAGGTAATCGCCCATTGCACAACGGGAAACAACCGGCTCAGGGTACTCCCAATCGGTAAATTTGCGCTTAGCATAAACCGGGGATCGGCAGATCCAACGGTCGAAGGCATCCGGATCTCGGTCGATCCTGCAAAGATGAAAAAATATCCGGTCCTCTATTCCTGGTTCACAAACAGTAAGGATTTTGACGGGAAGACCATGAAACGCCTGCTTGCCGATCAGATACTCTCTGCCGGCCGCTCGTACCTTGTCGCAGAACGGGTTCTCCTGAAAACGAAGCAGAAAGAGAAATGGACCGCGGTCACCTGCCCGGTATGCGGCGAGATGGTCCCGGATTACATGATGACCGGGGAGACCTGCGGCTCCTGCGGTTCGCTGAAATATTACGAGAAAATCTGATCGATCTTCTCTTCAGAGCCCTGAAAACCCATAGAACTCCGGACCGTAGTCGGAAAGTGAAAAAAAAGAAATTCCCTTACCAGGGGAATTTCCGGACAGTATACAGTCTTTAACCGTGTAACGATTGCATGTTGACGTTGATGGTCTCATAGTCTCCCGGCGTTACATAGATGTTTTGGGAGAACGTCTGGAAACCACTCATCCGGGTCGTGAGCGTGTAGTACCTGTTGGGTTGAAGATTGTTGAACTGCACGCTTGCCACTCCGTTATAATCAATCGGGGAAAACGACTGGCACTGGCCACCGTCGAGACAGGTCGTTCCACCATACGGGGAGACGAAGACCTGGATTATGCCGGGATCCGATGAAACCGTATATGTGACCGGCCGTACCCGATACTGCACCAGATCGGCATCAACAACACTCGTGACCTGGGGGTCAACTTCAACACTCTGGGAAAACGTCTCGTAGCCGTTCTTTGAAACCGTTACCGAATGATACATACCCCCGGCAATTCCGTCAAAATATGCCGACCCGTCCGATGCAGTGTACTGGCAGTTGCTTCCGTCAACACATGCATATGCTCCCCCGGGTGTTGACCAGATCTGGATACCCCCAGTCGGATAATATGCCGCAACCGGCACTGCACATACAAGAAAACCAATCACGAATATCCCCATAACCATAATGGTCTGCATGCCAGATCTCTTTCCGTTCATCTCCTGGTTCATGGTGAACATATTCCCTCTCTTCGCGGTGTCCATAGCAATTCCCTCCCCCTCATTCTGGGTTACTAATCAGTATTGGCAGCAAGTATCTAAAATTCAAGAGAGTGGAAATAAATTCTGGAATTATTTCCAGCCTCCGTCATATCAGGCCGATCAGATCTATGGGAGAAAAAATGGCCACACGCTACAAAGACTTAACAAATAATGGTTCCTGACAGAGCGTAGTGTATACGGATTCCCGTTATCTGACCCTATTTCACGCAATCTATATCAGGCGAGTACATCTTGATATCGATAACCGGAGTCCCATCCAGTGCATCGAGTCCCCGTACCCGGAGGATGTTTCCCTCAACAGATAGGAGATCAACAACTGACAGCCCGATCGGGTTCGGCCGGTCCGGGGAACGGGTTGCAAAGACGCCGTGTTCCACACCGGTATGGGGAGGAGTTGCCGTAAGGGCAGTCCGGTCCGACCGGTCAAACCAGGAGAGAACGAAAATATGTTTGTGCTGGTCAAGGTCCCGGAGAGCCGGAAGATATTCTTCTTCGATTACAATCTCAGAGACTGCATCTGAAAGCCGGCCCTGCCGGGGGGCATCCTTGCGCTCCTTATACTGAGACTGAACGTAGCCAATTGGCTTTAGCTTCATCTGCATAGACTAGAATCCCCGAAAAAGATGATAGCAGTTTTGCAGCAGGTATACCCGGCGTGTATCTGGTTCCCGTTCATTTCTCACCCACCGGAATCACATGCACCGCAGAAGCTTTGAAGGTCAGGAACACTTCGCCTCCCGGGATAACTCCCAGATCTTCAACACTCTGCCGGGTAAGGATCGCAGTAAGGGGAACACCCGCATCAGCAGAAACCCTGACGGTTGTTCCCATTGAAACGATCTCGGAAATCGTCCCCCGCAGACAGTTTCGGGCGCTGGAGGGAAACGGCGCCCGGGAGAGAATTACATCTTCTGCATGCAGGGTCGCGACAACCTCCCCGGAGATCCGGGAAGATGCAACAATTTCCGGGCCGTCATGAACAGCGATTCTTGCCAGATCCCCCTCCACACGGGACACGCCGTGGAGCAGGTTCCCAATCCCCAGGAACTGTGCGACAAACATATCGCAGGGCCGCTGGAATACCTCTGAGGGTGTTCCGGTCTGGACAATCTCCCCCTCCCGCATGATCGCGATCCGATCTGCGAGTGTAAACACATCCTCAAAGTGATGGGTGATATGGACGAGAGTCGTACCGGTTACCGTGTGGATACGTGCCAGCTCCGTTCTCATGCGATCCCGCATCCGGGCATCAAGGGCGCTTAAGGGTTCGTCCAGGAGGATGACCCGGGGCTTCAGGATAAGGGCCCGGGCAAGTGCTGCCCTCTGTTGCTCTCCCCCGGAGAGGGTCCCGGGATACCGGGAAAGGAGATCCTGGATGGAGAGGAGCCCGGCCATCTCATCAACTGCTTTCCGGATTACATCCGGCTTCTCCCCGCGCTGGCGCAGCCCGAACCCGATATTCCCGGCGACCGTCAGGTGGGGGAAAAGCATGTAATCCTGGTACACAACACCGACGCCGCGTTCCCGGGGTTCAAGCATCGTTATCTCACGGTCCCCGAGAAAGATCCGCCCGGTATCGGGAGAATGGATCCCGGCAACCATCTCGAGAAGGATGGTTTTTCCCGCCCCGGTCGGGCCGAGAATGATAAAATATTCCCCGTCCCGTATCTCAAGCGAGATATCGTGGAGGGAGAACGATCCCAGGGTTATCCCGATATTTTCCAGGCGCAGCATGATACATTTCCCTTTTAGAAAACATTCACGTCCCGGGCAAAGAGCTCGACAACGCAGAGAGCCGCAAGCGAGATCACGATCAGGATAGTCGCCGCTGCTACTGCCCGGGAGAGATCCCCTGCCGATACATTGAGATAGAGGGCAATCGGGAGTGTTTCGGTCCGCATCGTTGTCGCACCAGCGAGGAGAAGGACCGCCCCGAACTCTCCCATCGATTTCGACCAGGTGATGGCAGTTCCTGCAAGGAGGCCTGGCCGGGACATAGGGAGCGTGACCTGGAAAAACGATCCGGTCTCCGTGCACCCGAGCGTCCTCGCCACGTACTCATACCGGGGATTCACCATCGCAAACGCGGACCGCAGGATCCGGATCATGTACGGGAGGTTCACAAAGACTTCCGCGACAATGATCCCAAGGGGCGTGAAGATGACCGAGAACCCGAGAGCGTCAAGTGCTTTTCCCAAGGGGGTTGTCCCGAAGAAAAGGAGGAGCGCAATACCTGCGACAAGCGGGGGGAGTGCAAGCGGCATCGTTAAGACAAGGTTCACGATACGGGAACCCTTGAACCGGTACCTGGCCAAGGCATACGAGACAGGAAGTGCAATTGCTATGCAGATACCGGTCGAAACCACGCTTGTCCAGAGACTTAAGACGATGGCAAACTGTATCTCCGGGCTTGCGAGACTTGCTGCAAGCGAAGGAAGCGGCGGATAGAGAACGAGGCCGATGAGAATCCCGCAGATTACAAGAAACACAAGGGCGGTAAGTGCCAGGGAAAATTTTCTCATCGGGCAACCGGCCTCAGTCAGGTTGAGGTTATTTCCTCACTGCCATTTTCGCTGTGATGCATGCTCTCTTTTCTGAGACAGTCAAGGTGCGTCTCTGCAACCCATCCGGTTTTTTCTTCCGGGAAACTGTCGAATGACGGGATGTAGGGTTTGATGTCGAGAACCGGGGTTCCGTCAAGCATGTCAACACAACCCAGGATAAGCGTGGTCCCTTCGATTTTTTTGAGGGTTACATGGGAGATCCCGATCGGGTTCGGCCGGTTGAAATGCCGGGTGCTGAATATCCCGTGCGGTTGCGTCCCGTCAATGAGCGGTTTCTCGGTAAGCATCACTCCCTGTGCCCGGTCGAACCAGTAAAGGATGGTAAGACGGGAGAACCCGTCAAGATCGAGAAGCCCTTCCCGGAATTCCGGGAAGAGTTCAATGGACCCATCCGCCGGGGAGAACGCACTTTGGAACGGGGGAGAGCCCGGTGTCCGGTGCGGTGAATGGACTATCCCGATCGGCGTGAAGGTTACTCCCGCGGGACGTCCCTCTCCCTTTTTTCTATCATGCCGTGACATTGGCATACGCCGCATCCGGGTACGTGGGGAACCCGTGCTTCTTGAATACCGCTTTTCCCTCGTCCGATGCGACAAAATCCACGAACTTGCTGGCGAGATCGGGCTGCGTCGTGAATGTCGTTGCACCGATGGGCGTTATCAGGATGACATTAGTTGAGAGCGGGATCGTGATGGAATCCATCGTTGTCGCATTCACGCTGTCGAGCGTCATGACTGCAGCATCCGCCTGGCCGGTATTCATGACAATTACCAGCTCGTTGATAGTTGGCGTACGGGTGACAACATTCTTTTCGACCGCTGAAGAAATGTTCAGTTTCTGGAACATCTTCGCAGAGGCTTTTCCAATAGCAGTTGCATTGACATCGCCAAGAGCCACCTTCACACCGGATTTTGTGAAATCCTGAAGCGTTGTAATGTTCTTCGGGTTTCCTTTCTGGACCACGATTACCGGTACATGGTAGGCAACGAGTTTACTCGAATTGACAAGCCCCTGCGATTTGGCGTTGCCGAATTCAACCGTAGAACCAGGCATGAAAACATCCCCTTTCTTCGTGAGGTTCATCTGGGAGACGAGGGTTCCCGCCCCTCCATACACATACTGGACCGTGACCCCGTATTTGTCATAGAACATCTGGCCGAGTTCATCGAGCGGCGCCTTGAGACCGGCACCACCGTACACGATCAGGGTCCCCTGGGACACGGAAGGTGCTGCTGTAGCGGCTGCGGTAACCGTTGCCTGAGGCGATACAGTGGAAGAAGATGAGGTGCAACCTGCCGCAAGAACGATCCCTGCAACCAGGAGAACCAGGATGACAGTAAGCGACTTACTATTCATTTTTAACAATTCGAGTAAGTTAAATAAAAAATTTTTCAATTAGCTTCGATATTTTTCTCATAATCGAAGAAAAACCTAAAAACGCTTCACGTAACCGGAGCAGGTATACCCTAAAAGCGCGGGGCTTTTGGATAAACCCATCAATATCGCTTTATCAGGAGGGGTGGTTCACGAGCACTTCGGCAGTCGGCCCCATCTCGATAATCCTGCCACCCCGCATAAATGCGACCCTGTCGCAGACTCCTTTTACAAAATCCATGTCATGGGAGACTACGATGAACGTCTCATCCATCTCTTCCCGGGCATGCAGGATGGAGTGCCGGACGTCCTGCTTTGTGATTGGGTCCATCGTTCCGGTCGGCTCATCGAGAACAACGATACGTGGTTCCCGTATTAGTACCTGGGCAAGCGCAACCCGGTGCCGCTCCCCATCGGAAAGTTCGCCCGGGTAACGGGTGAGGATCTCCCGGGCCTTTTCCGGTGAGAATCCCGCAACACCGAGCGTTATCTGCGCTTTGCGCACCGCGAGTTCCTTCGGGAACTCAAGGCCGATAGCATCCGTGAGGTTGTCGAGGACGTTCCGGTGCGGGAAGAGATCGTACTCCTGGTGCAGGAGGCCGATATGCTCCTTTGCCCTGCCTCGCTGGTCGATACCGGGCTTCGTCATATCCACCCAGTCTTCTCCGATGAGGACATTCATCTCCCCGCTCGTTGGTTCCACGATCCCGGAGATTATCCGGGAGAGCGTGGTCTTCCCTGCGCCGCTCTTTCCGATGATCCCGAAGATCTCTTTTTTCGCGACCTCAAAGGTGACGCCGTTCACCGCTTTCACAACGCCCCGATCAAGCGAGATGTATTTTTTCATGACATCCCGTGCCCCGAGAATTTTTTCCCCGGCAGTAACCGGAACGGGAGCCTCATCGTCGTCACTGATGCCGAAGGCCCCAATAACCTCTTCAGGTTTTCCGATCTTTTCTATCTCCCCATCGGCAAGAAGAATCGCCCGGTCCGCCATATCGTTGATGACGTTCGAGAAGTGCGAGGTAACGACCATTCCCATCCGGTTCTTTTCCGCGGCTTCCGTCAGCATTGCATGGACAATACGGGCAGTCTCCGGATCAAGGGTCCCGGTCGGTTCATCGGCAAAGAGCAGCGCGGGGTTCTTCGCAAGCTGCCGTGCGAGGACGACACGCTGCTTCTCCCCACCCGAGAGGTCCCGGGCGATATGCATCATACGGTGGGAAAGCCGGACCTGATCGATTAAGTCTGCAGCACGGCTGACAGCCTGCTCTGAGGGATATCCGACATCGTCAAGCGCCCGTAGGACATTCTCAATCACCCGGTCGTCGCCGTACAGGGCGAAGGTGCGCTGGAACATGATCGCGGTCCGCTTCATGACCCGTGCCTTCAGCCCGTCGCTTTTCTCATCCCAGAGATCGATATCGGCAGCGAGAAGTTCCGCCCCGCATTTCGGGCAGGGAGAAAACGCCCTGCTCTGCACATCGGTATAATCGCAGGCAGGACAGACTGCCATATGGTACACAACAGAGCCTTTTGACGGCGGATTCTCGATACCCCGAAGGAGGTGCATCAGAACACTTTTTCCTGCACCGCTCCTGCCGATGATCCCGACAATCTCACCCTCGTTCAGTTCAAAGGAAATATCCTGCAAAACGCGTGTCCCGTCAAACTCCATACCGAGCCCGCTGACCGTAATAAATGGGCGTGTCATTACTTCACTTCCGTGAGAGATGGGTTCGGTACCGGTTTTTCCTGGTTTGCTGCTTCACTACTTTTGCAGTCTTTGCATGCAGAAAAAATATCCTGCTTCCGGCAGGGGCCGAGGCCCCGCCCGATTACTCGCCCCCGTTTCAGGGGTCCGGTTCCGTCAAAGTCCGGCATACGCTCTCCTCACCGATTCAACTGCAAATAATTACACATATGAGCGAAAATACTTAAACCCTGATGATAGGATCCCTGGTCACCGGAAGTCCTGGTGAAGGGGAAGGCTCCGGGAAACCTTCCCGCCGCTTTAGGAGGTACCGGTTTGCAAAGACCGTCTTTTTACCGGATTTCTCCTGCCGCTCGAACCTCGTCACGATGTACGGGAAATTCCGGTACGGTCTCTTGTAAATCCGCTTCAGGAACCCGGATATACTTGTCCAGTCTTTCCGCTCCAGCAGGAAATGATCGCGCAGATCTTCCACGGTGATCCACCGGGAATCTCCGCTCCCGCCTGCCATGTACTCTTCCAGCATTTCAGGGATCCGGGGATATTTCATCGGGCTCTCCCTCATTTCAGACGAAAAGGAAACGTGCACACTGGCCTATGCCGATTTGCGGGATCCCGGGAAAAACTTCCCGGAACCCGGCAGACTGCATCCTGCACCTGCCGGTTCCCGTTACTCGTGGCATCCGCACTGGCCGCGCCGTTGGGGAGTGCCCTTCCCGCAGCAACAGGCATCGTCCGAATCCCGGCACTCGGCCTCCTCGCGGGAACCACAGCATCCTTCCCGTCCTTCGTGGTGGTGGCCGTGGTGATGTTCTCCCTTCGTGCAGCATGCCCCATGAGGGCCGGTTCCGTCACAATCTGGCATAGGTACTCTCCGGCATCATGCGATCCTGCTGATGCCTTAATTACTCATATGCGCGAAATTACTTAAAGCCACGGAATGAGGCACACGGGATGGTGAAAAAGAAAATTTCAGGACCGGGGTTTCCCGGATACTGTCCCGGGCAGTTTCGGGCACGGGGAGCTTTCCCTGACCGGGCAGAGCCCCTCATTCTCCCTGGGGCATACCCCGGAGTTTTTCCGGGGGCACTCAGTCAGCTCGATGATCTTCCCATTCAGGAGGGCATCTGTAACTTTCCGCCGGGCCTCATGCAGGTCGCGCCAGACCGTTTTCCGGGAAACACCAAGTACCCCTGCCGCCGCTTCCTGCTCAAGTCCCTCGATATCGATCAGTTTCAGGAGCTCGATTTCATCGGGGAGAAGCGTTACGGTTTCCATTGCATCGTCAGCACAGCATCTTGGGGCATAGCACCGTGCAGGAAGACCTCCGCTTAACACCCGGGCAGCCCGGGGACGGCCTCTTCTCCGGCAGCAGGGCTCTCGTTCAGTATCAGTTGGCACGAATCCTCCCTGTTCTCGTTACCTGTCATTCAGGTTGGGTATAACAATTTTTGTATCATCTGTTCCGGAAGATCTCCGATCAATTCTTCCTTCTGTTCAGAGCAGTTTTGTCTCTTCGGTCGGCTTGGGCACCTTCACAACCAGTACCCGGAAGACCGAGCCACTGTCGTTGATCCACCGGTGCGGGATCCGGGCAGGGCTCTCAACCAGCATATCCTTTCCGACCGTATTTTTCTCGTCGCCGATCTCGACCGTCCCGGTTCCTTCGAGAACGTAGAAGAAGACATCGACCGGCGTGATGTGCTTTTTCAGGGATTCTCCCGGCTGGAGCGTGATCACGACGGCCATCGCGTGCTGCGTTTCATAGATCTTCCGGGCATCCACATGATGAGGATTCGGCCCGGAAAGGACTTTTGCAACATCGGTAATTTTCATGGTTTTCACCCGATATTCCCATGAGCCGGAATAACCGGTACAGTACACCTGTAAATGTTCCCTGGAGGTTGTATCAGCAAGTCGCGGATACCCGGGATCACTTCGACCCGGGCGCTTTGGTCACAATACTCACTGCTGCGGTTATCTCAGGCAGCATCTCTGCGGGAAATCCCATCACCATCTCGTCATCAGCGATTCCCGAAAATTTCCGGGAACCATCACAGCCGAGAGAGAAGTTCGGGGCCCCGTTCAGGAACGTCTGGGCCCCGATATCCGAACAGACCGACTGGATTCCCGAGAACTCTGAATGGATCCTGCCGCCAAGCCGGAAGAGGTTGCTCTGGGCCAGTTTGAGCATGTTGCGCGGGGTTGTGACCATGATAATTATCTGCGGTGTGAACGGGGTCTTTTCAAGCGGCGCATAGAGTGTTGCATAGGTGTACCCGGTCGCAAGGTGCGGGACCCGGTCAATCGTCCGCTTGCAGGATGCCGGGCTGTCGAATTTCCCGAGCTTGAAATAAAAATCTCCGGTCTTTAAGGTCTGGGTGATCTCCCGGAGACCGAGCGCCCATGCCCCGCCGTTGCATTCATGCTTGTCTGCGGTCGCATAGAAGATCTTACCTTCGTTCCTCGCAAGCCCGATCATCGTGCAGTGCCGGATGGTCTTATCGATCTCCTGCATTCCTTCCGGAATCTCGTCTTTTGTTGTCGCAAACGCGAACGCGACCGGGGAACTGGAGAGGCCCAGGGATTTCCTGAGGATCTCTGACTGCGCTGCATAATTTACTGGTATCTTCATGGGTTCCTTGGACATGATACGCCACCATACTCCCCTACAGGAGAGTCATAGTTACCCATATGCGCAAAATATCTTAAACGTACTGAATGGGGAGGGTAGGCCGGATCCGCCCGACATCCCGTGTCCCGGAATGTTTTATCAGTGCGGCAAACGGACCGTGAATTTTTACCAGGAACGGGACCGGCAAAATCGCCAGGGGTCCCGGAAAATTTCAGCGTAAAGATCCATCGGCCGGTATATCGGACCGGGTTACCCCAGTCCTGTCACCTGCACCGGATCTATCGTCGCATCAACCAGGAGATCGAAGCGGATCTCCTCCAGCCACCCGGCTTTTTCAAACATGCTCATGAAGCAGACTCCAACCGTCTCAGCTTCCGGATACCGGACAAGCAGGCTCTTTGCATCGGCAACCTTGACGGGAACGTTCGGCATCGCAAGGCCACCCATCACTACAACCACCCGGGGCCGGAGAGGTACGGAACCGACAGAAACCTGCATCCCGACTCCCTCGGTAAACACAATCTTTTTTGCCTTCTCTTCCGCGAAGTACGGCACAAAGACCTGTTCAGGCCCGAGTCCCCGGATTGCAAATGCAAGGAGCTCAATGAACGGTGTACAGGTTCCAGGAACCCCGTAATATACCACCTGATCGGTTTTCCCGACGCCCTGCTTCTCAAGGTACTCCCTAAACGGCCGGAGAATTCCCGGTACTCCCTTCAGTATAGTCCCATTTCCAGACATACAGAAGCATCAGGACAGGCTCACATAAATGTGACGAAATCATACCGGAAAATTGTAAAGACCAGTCTTATAGGGAGAACGGATATCAGGAAAACCCGGAATCTGTCCGATCTGCTGAGAGATCCGGCTCCCATATCCTGTTCTTCCCGTCCGGGAAGGTAATTTCAAACCGTGCACCCTTCCCACAGGTACCGGTTTCAGAGATGGTCGCCCCGGTAATACCAAGGATTTCCCGGGACAGGTACAGCCCGAACCCGGTATTCTTGTAATATTCCCTTCGGAAGATCCGCTCCTTGAATTCCCCCGGGACGCCAATACCATCATCCTCGCAGGAAAGAACAAGGCATCCATCATTCAGAGTGGCAGAAAACCGGATTTTCGTCAGCCCCTCTCCATGCCGGATAGCATTTTCCACGAGATTATAGAAGACTTTTTCAAGGAGGGGATCGGAAAAAACCTGATACCCGGGAGCCGGGATATCCACAATGAGTTCTTTTCCCTGGAGAGGGATTGAAGCAGTCGCTCTCTTCACAGTAGTCTCCACATCCTGCCATATCGGGGCATTGATACCAATATTCTGGTAGTCCCGGGTGAACTCTATCTGCCGCTGGATATTTTTTCCCAGTTTTTCGAGATTATCAAGGATCTTTCCGATCTTATTGTCTGGCTTTTCCAGTCTTGCAATTTCGATATACATCAGGAGGGGCGTCAGCTGGTTGAGGATATCGTGCCGGGTAATACTGTTCATAATCCCCAGTTTCCGGTTCGCAGATTCATACGCGGCCCGGGATTCCTCAAGATCGGAGTTTATCCCTGCCATCTCCCGGTTGAGATCCTTTGTTTCACAACACTGTTCAAGGAGTTTTGTATGCAACCGGTTCATACGGTCCACGATACTGCCGACCACGAATCCCACAATGCAAAACATACATGCCCGGAGAACGGAATCGGTGGAGACGGTCCCCATTAGAATGTACGTCACCAGCACGTGGAGTACCCCGAAAAAAAGTGCGAGCCACACCGCACGTTTCCCGTACCAGAGCCCGGCAAGGACGATGATAAGATAGAAAAAGTGAGTATACACAATCGAGATGCCGTAGTGGAAGTGGACAATACCTTCCAGAACCACCCCGGTAATTATGAGAAGGACGAGCAGGTAGGGCTGGATATCGCCGTCTGCAATCCACCACGGTCGTTTTCTACCCGTCCCAGACGACGGGGCCACACCGCTCCCTGCCTGCATTATTCCGGTTGGTATAGATCTTCCACTCTATTTATGCGTCGCGAAATCGACCGGATTACCCTGCCGGTTGCACCGGATCACTTTTTTTCCAGAAGATCATCTGACTGTGCAAACGAGAACTCTGCTTCCCGGGTATGACCCAGGTGCCGGAGAGCGACTCCCCGGTTGTACCACGCCAGGGAGGAACGGCGATTGCACCGGATGGCGCCTTCGAAATGGGCAAGCGCTTCCTCGTACTTCCCCAGTTCAAGAAGATGAGTCCCTGCCTGCTGCCACGCATCAAGATGAGACGGGTCTCTTCTGGTCACCTGCTGGTAACAGGAGATGCTCTTTTCCCGTTGCCCCATATTATCAAGGATGATCGCAAGTTCGTACCATGCGGTCGCATTTGACGGGTCGATCCGCAGGACTTTCCGGAACGATTTCCCTGCTTCCGGGTAATCTCCCCGGCGTTTCAGGAGAACACCCCGGTTGTACCAGGCTTCGGCATGATTTGGATCAAGTGCCAGGGTCTCTTCAAAATCCCGGAGGGCATCGTCGTACCTGTGCGCCTTGTAGAGCGCCATCTTTCCCCGTTCATGCCAGGTGTTCGCAAGATCACGTTTCAGGTCATTATTCTCTGGATCAAGGCGGATTGCCTCATCCAGGATCTCGATAGCGTCAGCGTAGAGATGACTTGCCCGCTTTGCATGGGCAATCCGGACCCGGGCCTCAACCGAAGCAGGATCGTAGTGGAGAACTTTCCTGAAACAATGGATGGCCTCACCGGCCCGGCCGAGCCGGAGCAGTGTTTTCCCTTTTCCCAGCCAGACACAGGGATCTTTCGGGCTCTCCTTGACGGCCCGTTCATAGCAGGCAAGGCTCCCGTCATAATCCCGCCGGCCGTACAGGTATTCCCCTTTCAGGGCCCACGGATACGCGTAGTCAGGGTTCTTCTCTTTTGCGAGGTTGAAGATCCCGATCGCTTCCTCAGTCTTACCCATCGCATAGAGGATGAGCCCTTTCTCATGCAGGACCGCGGAGTTTGCCGGGGAATACCGGAGCGCACGTTCGATGCATTCGAGCGCCTCAAGATAGGATTTCCTGCTCTGTGTACGTTCCGCCATTTTCCGGAGAGAACTTCCTTTCTGTTTCCAGGTCTCAGGAGACCGGGCATCGATCTCCAGGCTCCGGGCAAAACTTTCAAGGGATTCCTTATCCTGCCCGAGACCCGAAAGAGCGGCCCCCTTCCCGCACCAGGCGCCTGCATGACCGGGATCCGCTTCCGCCGCTTCCGTAAAATACCGGAGGGCTTCTTCATACCTGCCGTCCCTGATAAGGCCGAATCCTTTCCGGGTGAGCCGCTCCGACTGATCCGCATCTGCCCCCAGGATCCGGTCAATAAGCCCCATGATGAGATATCCTGCTCTTCAGCTCCCGTGAAAAGTCAATTTCGTTTCGCGTTTCTTAAAGGTAATTGAGCCGGGCATCGGCGTTCGGCACCCGGATCCTGCTGCAACCAGAAACATGAAAAAACCGGACCGGAACAATTTCATAACTATTATTTCAGTGCATCTTCCATGCTAGCCCGGGAATACCTGTATGGCCGATGACCCGGGCGGTACGGACAAATCACCGCGTGTCCTGTATGTGGAGGACAGCCGTACCCAGGCGGAAATTTTAAAAGAAATTCTTGAACGCCAGGGATTTCACATCGGGATCGCCAATAACGGCGAAGTAGCACTCACTCTTTTGAAAAAAACCAAGCCCGACCTGGTCATCAGCGACATCGTCATGCCCGAGATGGATGGATTCGAACTCTGCTCTGCGATAAAAAACGACCCGGGTCTTCGGGATCTTCCGGTTATTCTGCTCACCACACTCTCGGATACCAAAGATGTCGCGCTTGCCCTGGAAGCAGGGGCAGATAATATCATCACAAAACCCTACCAGATGGAATATCTCGTATCCCGGATCCGAAAGACGATTGCCTCAGGGAAGGCCGCATGTCAGCAAGGGGCGCCAGCGGACCCGGTCGAGGTCACCTATGGCAGCCAGACATTCCGGATCCCATCGGACCGACGCAAGATCATTGAATTTTTACTCTCTGCCTACGATGTGGCGGTCATCAAACAGCGGGAGGTTGTCTGGGCCCAGAAAGAACTGAAACGGTCGAATACCAGTCTTTCGAACCTGAACCAGATCATCAGCGAATGCAACTCGTCCCTTGACCCCGACACTCTTGTTAAAACCGTTCTGGAAAAGACCGTGAACCTGTTCCGTTTCGATATGGGCGCGGTGTATCTTCCGGATGAGAACGGGACGTCCGCCCTGTTACAGTCCTGTTCGGAAATCGCTCCTCCCGACGAGGCTGGACGGTCCCGGTCACATTCACTCGATCTCACGCTCGCACCCTGCCAGGATGTGTTCATTTCCGGAACGCCCCGCTATTATACTCCCGGAGACTCCACAGGAAGCACCGGTTGGGAGAAGATACTCGGACCGTGGGGAGGTATGCAGTCCGCTGCCTTTCTTCCGCTCAAATCCTCCGACCAGATCACCGGGGCCCTCTTATTCACGAGCCTGGAAAAACACGCATTTTCCGAAGAAGAGAAATCGATCCTGGAGTCCATCGGCAAAGAGGTCGGGAGCGCTGTCCAGAACGGGCTCCTCCGGAAACGGATAGAATCTGCAAACGAGGAGATGAGCCTGTATCTCGATATCATGACCCATGATATCAACAATGTCAATACAGCGCTCCTCGCCAAAATGGAACTTCTCTCCACGCAACAGGCGCCGGATTTGTCCCGGAAGATAACGGAACTTGTCCGGACATCGGTAAACCAGACGCTTGAAATTATCGGCAATGTTTCGACGATCCGTATGCTGCACGAGAAAAAAGCGGCACTCCGGCCGGTTTCCCTGGATGCGGCTATACGGAAAGAGATCGATCGGTTCTCTTCCGGGAATATCCGGTACTACGGGACCCAGGTACAGGTAATTGCCGATGAACTTCTCGGCCAGGTTCTCACAAATCTCATCGGCAACAGTACAAAGTTCGGGGGTACGGGTGTTGAAATTACCGTCTATGTTCTTGACAGGAAGAGTGATGTTGAGGTGATTGTCGCGGATACCGGTCCGGGAATTCCTGACGATATGAAACCCCGGATCTTTGACCGGTTCCGGAAAGGGACCGGCTCGAAAAGCGGGAAAGGACTCGGTCTTTTCATTACCCGTAAACTGATCGAAATCTATGGTGGTACGATCCGGGCAACAGACCGGGTTCCGGGACAACCGGAAGCGGGTGCAGCAATTCATTTTACCCTGAAGAAAGCAGAATGAGTTTTCCGGATCTCATGGGGATTGCCCCAGGGCGCCGCAAGCGGGAATGTCCTTCTTATTCAGATTTTTCTTTTCTTTTTGGCGTTTTCTCCCCGCAGACCGGGTCCGGAACCGTACGGATTTCGGAAAATGGTTTTGCCCCGGATTTCCCCATAAACTGCCGGGAAGTTTATTGAAGAAAGGGAGAATCAGGACGTGATGTACATGACAGACACGTGACCCGGACTCTGCCGGGAAGAAAGAGGCTGAATTAATCCGGGTGGATCTGCGAAAGGTCGGTATCATCGGGAGCCATATAGGTTTTTTCCCGGTACCCGAGGATTTTGCGAAGATCCCGCCTTACAAAGAAGGATCGGAGCGAGATGATTGCACGCTGATCCCTCACCCGCACCGGAAGCCGGTGGATATGGCAATGGCAGGAGGGGCAGACCACCAGAATCCGGGTCGAAGGATCCCGGATCATTTCCCGGTAGAGGCGCGAAGAAACCCGGTGGATCTCAAGAGTGGAAAGGGCGGAGTATTCGTGACAGAGTTCGCAGGTGCTCTCCACCGCACGTTTGATCTCCCGTACCTGCACGGGAGTTAAATCCGAAAAATCACATTCCTGCAGGATAATCCTCCCGGGGCTCCTGTGAGTACATCTTCACTCTCACCCGAAAAATAGAACTTTCGGTTATGTTATGAGGAGGAGCCTGAGATCAGGATACGCGTTAACGGAGCTCCGGAACACCGGTATCCCGAAATTCCGAACGTCCGTCATACGTCGCCAACCGTCCCGTACCAAACATCCCGGGGCGTAGTCCCCACACCGGGTTTTTATCACGGAGCGAAGAAGAGGTTTCCCATTTCTTACAGGAACACCAGGTTTTTTTACCGTTTCACCCAAACAAGGAAACATGGTAGTCACATCCGGTGGGGGAAGACCAACCGCACATGAGTTTACCGGAACGCCGATGTCAAGGCTTATCCTTTTCCTCGTATGTCTATCGATAGCAGGAACTCTCGCTGCCGGAGTCCATTACGCAGCTATTGATCTCCCGCAGCATAGTTCCCACCAGGTACCGGCAAAGACGGGAGTGTGCGATGAGCAGTGCCGGAACTGCATGGAAACCTGCCTGCAGGAAGACACTGCAATGCATACGGCATGTTTTACCATGTGCGCAAAAGGATCGGTGTAACTGACGGATCTCGCAAATACCAGGGGAAACATCGTAAGGGATTCCTGATCCGTATTCCCATCCTTAAGGGGAAATCCTTTTTATCAGATACTTTCACCCTCCGCACCGGAAGATATTATACCGGTTTCCCCAACCCAAACGAGACATGAACAGGGGAGTTCATCTGGTACTGGGAGGCATCGCGTTTTTCCTGTATTCCTGGGTCATCGGGAATATAGAACCAGCCGTGTCCAACCCCTTCCTTCCGGGAATCATTGCTGCCTTAGTGGGTTCCCTTGCCCCGGACTGCCTGGAACCTGCCACCAGCTGGCACCATCGCGGGATCTGTCACAGCAGACGGGCGCTCTGGTTCACGGGGATACTGCTCGGGCTCACGTTCGCAGGGCTGGTCCTTCCGGTACCTTCAGGAACACCTTCCGGTTTTCCGGTGCTCTGGACAGTGTCCTGTTTCTTCCTGGGATACTTCTCCCACCTGCTCGCTGATGCCTGCACAAAAATGGGACTGCCGAGATAGTCCGGGTAGTAGGGGAGGCAGACTGATATCACTGCCCGGAAAAATAAAAAATAATCCGGCTATTCCGGAATAATATCGGTAAAGGAAACAACAGTCAGGGACGTTCGCCGGATCCGATCAAGATGAAGGATACACCGGAAGTTACCGGAAATCCCTGTCCGTATGCGTACCTCAATCCCGGTCGAAGCGAGCTGTGGATCTATCTGGAAAATGCGCAGGTATTCCGACATTTTCGTGATATCATCATGATGGAGCAGTGACGAGATACAGGAATTTTCACGGGCGTCGGGAAGGGAGTACCCCGTACAATTCCTGAACGCAAGATTTCCCAGAATTATTCTCGTATCCGGATCAATTATCGCCATCGGCACGGTTGCCATTTCCAGGGTTCCCGAGAGATCCTCACGCGGCTCTCCTTCAATACGCGAGACTGCATCCTTTATTGCCGAGATAAGATCATTTTCCCCAAAAGGTTTGAGCAGATACCCGTATGGGCCGGTCTCTCCTGCCCGCTCAATTGTCTCACTGTCTGAGTAAGCGGTCAGAAAAATCACGGGTGTCCGGAACCAGTCCCGGAGTGCATGGGCAATTTCGATACCATCCAGAGTTCCCCTGAGGCGTATATCAAGGAGAACGAGATCAGCCCTGAACCTCGCGGCCATCCTGAGCGCTGCAGTTCCGGTCGCAGCGGTTCCGGCAACCGTATACCCCAGGGCCACCAGACGTTTTTCAAGGGATTTTGCAACGATAGCCTCATCTTCCACGATAAGAACAGATGCATGTTTCATATTCAGACCCCTATCTTCCCATGAATTCCGGAAAACTGTATCACAAACCGGGTTCCGTTTACCCGTTCCATAGACACATCAGCTTCCAACTGCCGTGAAAGTGCCGTTACAATCTGGAGACCAAGGGAGGATGTGTCCTGGAAATCAACACCCTCCGGAAAACCGCTGCCGTCATCTTCGACAATAAGGGTGAGCATCAGGTCTGCCGTTTTTTTCAGGCTGATACGGAGAGTACCATACTCCCTGCCCGCGAATGCGTGCCTGAATGCATTCGTCACCAGTTCATTGATGACAAAACCGCAGGGAATAGCGGTATCGAGATCCAGATCGATCTCGTCAAGATCATATTGCAGGGTAATTCCCGGAACCAGTCCGCAGGATTGCGCGAGATGATCCACAAGTACCCGGATATATTCCCCGGCCCTGATGGTAGAAAAATTCCTGGACTGGTACAGGTTCTGGTGGACAAGTGCCATGGATCGTATGCGGTTCTGGCACTCCCGGAAATGTTCCCGGGCAAACGGATCCGTGATATTACAGGATTCCAGATCAAGAAGGCTGATAATTACCTGGAGATTATTTTTCACCCGGTGATGCACTTCCCGGAGGAGGACATCTTTCTCGGCAAGCGATTCCCTGAGATCGTATTCAATTTTTTTCCGTGCCGATACATCCCTCCCGATAGCCATGAGGACAGTTTTCCCCCCGAGGACAAACCGGTGAGCATTCATCTCAAGAGGGAGAACCCGCCCGTCCCCTGCTAAATAATCCAGTTCAAATGTTACATGATCATTTCTCTCCAATTCATCGAATACCAACGGAAGACGGTGGGTCGATCCTGGCATGACCCCCTCGAAAAGATCGCGGGAAAGGAGAATTTCCCTGGGATAACCGATAATCCGGCATGCCGCATCATTGACCTCCACCACCCTGTACGACAGGGAATTTTCCCTGCGCTCGCCGAAAATTACAATGTCATTTGCATTGTTAAAAAGGGTGAAATATTTCTTTTCGCTCGTTTCAAGCGCTTCCCGGGTCAGCTGGCGCTCAGTGATTTCCTGCCTTAATTTCCTGTTTGTTTCACAAAGAGATTCATTACTCTCCCGGACATCTCTCTGCAAAAGCATCTGCCGATACGTGATAAGGGCCGCGAGAACCCCGAAAAGAACCGGGATCACAAGTTCCAGGAAATGCGGCAGGGTCATACCGGTTTCGATAACGGAGGCCTGCCCATGATTCAGCCACCAGAAAGTTACCTCGGGAGCCAGGAAGAAAATTACTCCAACGGAGAGGGCCTTCCCGATCGGGGAAGAGATCTGCTTTTTCAGATTGGACCGTGAAAACTGCATCATGGTTCCTGAAAGGGACAGGCGTGATACGCGCGTACCCGGGATATCCGCTCCGCCAGGTATTATACATCCTTCTGGTCCGATCCAGGCACTGACCGGGCAGACTTAATCCGGGAAAGTTTTCCGCAGACCTCAACTGCATTCCTGATGATCCGGCCGAGGTCATTATATTGTGCCCTTGCATCTCCGGTCTTCTGAACAAAAAAATCAATCGGGGCAGGTTTGCCGGCCGATACTATCTGATCTCTCCTGAAAGACGTGAAAAGTATGGAATGCAGTTCAATATTTATACTTTTCACCTGGCGAAGAAATTCGATTCCGTTCATCTCAGGCATCTGGTAATCCGATACGATTACGCAATAGGAATTCGCAGAAATCATCCCGAGCGCCGCTTTTGGAGATTCCGCAGTATCGACCAGGAATCCCCCGGATTGCTCAAGGAAATATTTGCAGAGAACAAGCTGATCGGGTTCGTCATCAACATACAGGAGGCGGATCTTCGGCAGGTTTTCGGGATCCTGTGCACTTGCAGGCAATATGCCGGATCGAACTGAAGGCTTATTCATGGTTTCACTATTCCGGAATTCCCGGGACTGGTGAGTTAAGCCATTCCGCCAAGGTCGGTTTCGCTGACCATCTGACGAATATCGATCCAGATAACAAGATCCGTACGTTCTTTTTCCTTCTCCCGTGTTTTTTTCCTGATAATCCCTTCGATATACGAAGCAGCGGAATTGCTGACCGCTGAAGATGTTCGCTCAACCATATCCCTGGAGAACGTCGAAACAGAGGTTACATCGTCAACCATGATCCCCAGTTTGGTACTGAGGATCGCATCGTCGAGAACAATGATACGCCGGTTTTCATCCGGTATCTCATTATTTCCGCTGATGTTCATCCTGATTTTAAGATCGATTATGGTCGTAATCTCCCCGCGCAGATCGATAATCCCTTTTATGTGGGAAGGGGTGCTCGGAAGTTTTGTGATGCGGGTATACTCCACGACTTCCTTCACATCAAAGAGATTGATTGCAAAGAGTTCATCCCCAAGAATAAACTCAACAACCTGGAGATCTCCGCTGCCTGATCCATCGTGAGTGAAAAATGCATCTCCGGATACCTGGGCTTTTGCTGCCATGGATTCCTCCTCCATCAATCGACCTTGAATTTGCGGTTCGCTTCCAGGGCTTCATTTGCCAGCGTGCTGACATTCTTCACAACGGAAGTGATCTCTTCCAGGGCGGAGAATGATTCCTCAGTTGCCGAAGCGGCATCGGCAGATTCTTTGACGGTTTCGTTGATGAGGGAGGTCACTTCATGGACGCTTGCCGTGATTTCCTGGGTAGTCGCAGCCTGCTCCTGGGTGGCTGCTGCAACCTCAGAAGCACTTTTTGCGACCTTATCTATTGCAGCCGCGATCCGGTTGAATGATTCCATGGTTTCAGCCACCATCCGGGAACCCTGATCCACGACTCCCTTAGCTTCGCCCATGGCACGGGAGGCGTTCTGGGTGTTCTTTTTCAGGTTTGCAATCATTTCCTCTATGCGTTCAGCGGAGTTCCGCGATTCCTGGGCAAGAGATTTTACCTCAGTCGCGACAACCGCAAAACCACGTCCGGCATCCCCGGCCCGGGCTGCTTCTATTGCAGCATTGAGTGCGAGGAGATTGGTCTGGTTGGCAAGATCCCGGATGAGGCCGACGATCTTGGTAATATCCCCCATCTGTTTTTCCACATCGATAACGATAGAATATACTTTTTCTGAAGAGGACGAGATCTCACCCATGCTCTGTTCCGCTTTCCCGGCGAGCTGCGCCCCTTTCTGCGAGAGGTCGTTGGTTTCCCTGGAGAGAACGGATACCGAGTCCATGCTCGATGTGATTTCTTCCACGGAAGCACTCATGTCCTGCATCGCTTTCGAGATCTGGTCCATTCCCTGCGAGGCGCGTTCGGCATTCTCGCTCACTTTCTGGGCGTCCAGGGCAACCTGCTGGACGCTTTTTGTCGCATCGCCAAGACTGCGGGAGGCTGTTTCCGCAGAGGTCGTCAGGTTCAGCATCCGTTTATTGACATCCCGGATATTTACCTGGAGATTGGAGATGATGGTGCGGACCGAGCTCCGCAGTTTTGCAAGGATCTCATACGTCTCGTGGAGATCCAGGTCTTTCGGTTTCTCAACCGCATGGCTGATCGTAAGATCCCCTTCCCCCATTTTCTCATAGGCCGCGATGAACTCGTCAACTTCGCGGCCCATATATTCCCGGTTTTTCTCAATTACCGTGATATCCATATAAGAATTATAAATGAATTTTATTTCACCATCCCCGTCCAGCACAGGCTGGCATGACTGAAGCATGTAATGGACGCCGGAAGATGTCTCAAAAGCGGATTCAAAGTTAAAATCGCGTTTTTGAGACAGAACGTTCGTGCATGAATCCGCTGTATCCGTGAGGTATTTGATCAGTCCCTTGCTTTTGAAATCAGTAATTTTCATGCCGAGAAGCCGGTCTCTGCCATATCCCATCAGCGAACAGAATGCTGCATTCACCACAAGAATCCGTAACTCCCGGTCAATCACAGCCTGCGCAACCGGGCTTCGTTCAAACATTCCAGTGTAATCCTGTAATTCAAGCATGGTAACCACCGGAACCGCCTCAGGATACGGGGATGTTTCCGCCGTTCTCCGGAAGGGACCATATGCATTGCACATTTGATATGCAATTGTGATATGCGATTACGGCAATATTGTATATAGACATTTTTATTTGAATTTCCATTTCTGCAGGAGTATAAGGATATATACCTGTTGTGAAAATTGTATTACAATTGAGGAGTGCCGGGGTCCGGGCCTGCCATATGCTGTGCGAGAACGAGGAACTTATTGCCATCAAGGAGATTCTGCGAAAGAATCCCCGGGGCATGAGCATTACTGATATCTCCCGTGAACTGAACCTGAACCGGAACTCAGTTGCCAAGTACGTGAATATGCTGGTCGTTGCCGGCCATGTCGAGATGAAGACCCATGCTGCGGCAAAAGTCTACTATCTCTCCCAGCGCGTTCCGCTCACGGCAATGCTCGACTTTTCCACGGATTCCTTTGTCATTCTTGATGCTAATCTCACGATAGTGCGGGTCAACGACAACTTCCTCATTCTCGCAAAAACAACACGGGAAACCCTCGTGGGAAATTCTATACGGGGAACGACGCTTCCTGTCTTTTCCGACCAGACCATAATAGAAAAACTTGATGATGCGATCAGGGGATCATCAACGGTAACTGAGATCTCCTGGCAAAACCCCCTGGGAACGCTCTATCTCCGGGGAAAACTTATCCCGACAGTGTTTGAAGATGGATCGGCAGCACTCACGATTATCCTCGAAAATATCACCGGGCAGATCCAGGCGCAGCAGGCACTGGAAAAGAGCGAGGCGCTGTACAGGGCTATTGTGGAAGATCAGACCGAACTGGTCTGCCGGTTCCTCGCTGAGGGTTCGATCACTTTTATGAATGAAGCAGCACTCAGGTATTTCCGAACCGACCGCAGCAGCCTGAATGGATCAACAATCCGATCTTTTTTTGCGGATTCCGAGTGGGAGCAGGTCGCAGAGAAAGTCCGGGATCTGAACAGCGCCAACCCGACGACGACATTCGATAGCCGTATTGTCACTCCATCCCGGGGAACCCGCTGGGTGCAATGGGTAGCAAGAGCCATAGGGAGTACTGACGGACGGATTTTTGAGTACCAGCTGGTGGGTCGCGACGTTACCGAATTGCGTGAATCAACTGCACTGATTGAACAGGCCCTCCGTGAGAAGGAGACGCTCCTTGCCGAAGTAAACTATCGCATCAGGAGCAACCTGCACTTCATCACCAGCCTGATTGATCTCCAGGCAGAGACCCGGAGAGATCCGGCAAGTACGGAGCTGTTCAGGGAAGAAAAACAGCAGATCATGGCGCTTGCCAGAATTTATGAGATCCTGACGCATTCGGATGACATAAACCATATCCCTCTCCCGGCATATCTCCATAAACTGAGCAAAGACCTTTACAGTACCTACCGGATAGATTCCGGGGTCGTGAAGATCCTTTTCCAGGCTGACGATATCAGGACCGACATCAGTTCGGCAATACCGGTGGGGCTAATCTTCAACGAACTCGTTTCGAACGCATTCAAATATGCATTCCCTGACGGAATGCCGGGGGTGGTTTCTGTAGGTATCCTCAAAGATACCGGGGGGATTACCCTTACCATCGCAGACAATGGAATCGGACTTCCGGATACGGTGGATATCGGATCCCCAAAAACCATTGGTATGGAACTCGTCGCGACACTCGTGTGCCAGATCAATGGGCGTATTTCTCTCGAACGAAAGAGCGGGACCCGGTTTACAATTACTTTCCCGTATCCCACTCTCTGAACGACCTGCTGGCAGCCCGGGCCGTACCCGGGAATACCAGGCGGCCGTTGTTACAGGATCCACGGGGCCGTGAAGAAGAGGAACGGAGTGAAAATCAGGTCCTGTCGAGTGCTGCCGGTTTCACTCCGATATCCATACCCGCAATCCTCTGGCAAACCTTTGCAGTCGCGGACTGCGTCCACCGGTCAAATACCAGCGACTGGAACGGAGCCCAGATGGTCACCCAGCAGAAGATGACGAGAATGTTTTCGATTACTTCCACCAGGGGATCTCCCTTCAACTGGGAACAGATTGCAATCCCGATAAACGAGGGAACGCACACGGCAACCGTCAACCGGATCTCCCGGAGCCCGACCCGCTGGATTAATTTCCGGTCCCGCTGCAGCTCAACCGCCCGGTGCCGGAAATGGGCCCGGGTCGCAGAGATGATCGCGTCAGCCCTGCCCGGGGTCAGGTCCGATGCCGGGAGACTGATTTCCAGCCGGTCGCAGAGGTCTTTATGGACTCCCTTCGGAACACTCAGCACCTCACGCAGGATCTCCTTTTCCGCACGGTCGGAGAGTTCCCTATTATTTTCCGGAGTCGGATCATCGGCGTCATAGAAATGGGCAATCGTCCGGAACGCAACGGATGCAATGGTACTTTCCTTCTCATCGTTTTTCTGCGGGGGTTGCATGTATCATCATCCCAGTTCCTGTACTCGCATCAGTCCCGATTCAATCCCGCCCGGACCTGCCGATATCGGTGTCCGATGGTGCAGGAATTCCCGTTTGACCCGGCGTATCGATGCAGTAAACGATTCTCCGCTTCCCGTTCATTTATAAATATCTTCTTTGTTCCGGAAAAAACCCGTTTTTCCGGGAGGACTCGCGGAGAATCAACCCGGTTTACCGGGAAATTTTCCAGGAATAAAATAAGATACCTGAATACGAGACAAGCGGTTCCGAGAGAAATTCCCCGGGTACAATGATCGGACAGGCAAAACCGGAATTGCCCCTCTCGCTCCCGGAAAAAGGCATTTCAAAAAAGTACCGGGAATCTTTCAGGATTCCCGTTTATAATTCAGGATTATCACGAGAACGGCAAGTGCTCCCAAAACCACAAAGGGAACTTCCGCCGATTTTGTCGGGGCCGGTGTTTCCGCAGGACCGAGCGTCAGATCAAGCGGGAAGATCGTTCCCTGGGTCGTCTGGACAAGAATCTGCTCGTCCTGATACCCGGATTTCTGCACGAGAAGGGTATGCTGACCGGCCGCTACGCTGGTCAGGGTCAGGGGGGTAACACCCATCGAGACATTATCCAGGAACACAGCAGCCCCTGATGGAGTTGACGTGATCTCAAGCCCGGAATAGCCGGGTTGCGGAGTCGGCGATGCTCCCTGCTGGACGGTCATTTTAATGGGAACATAGGTCCGGGCTTTTGCATCGACATTCACGGTCGTGGTATAACCGGTGTATCCGGAACAGACGGCTTTGATGACATGAAGACCAGGATACACATCGTTTATCGTCATGGCCCCGAGGGAATTGGTCTGGCCTTTATAGGTATTATCAAGATAGATCGTTGCCCCTGCAGGAGAAGTCATGATCGTGATCCAGCCGGTCGCTGCCGGTGTAAGGGCCGCATTGATTGTCTGCCGGCTGTTTGCCGAAATTGCAGCTGTCCCGGA
>JBDKRP010000155.1:0-5948 GCA_039683275.1 Methanoregulaceae archaeon
ATGCGCCGACCGGGACTCGAACCCGGGTTTAGGCGTTGGCAACGCCTAGTGATAACCACTACACTATCGGCGCAATCGTGGATTGTGCTCTAAAAAGTGAGCATGCATAGATTATAAGCATATCGAGTTCCTGTGCACCCGGACCCCAAAGATCGGGAACTACGAACCGGCTCGCGGAATGGTATCCCGTACAATTCCCACTATCTTAATGTCGCACCGCCGCCTATACTTCCGCAATGATCCCGCTCTTTGTCGACTTTTCGGGCAAGAAGGTCGTCATTTTCGGAGGCGGTGATGTCGCGGCCCGGAAGGCCGCCCTCTTCTCGCGCGAGGCGGATGTCGTTGTTGCGAGCAGGTCGTTCTCTCCAGCCCTGCGTTCCTTCCCGGGTGAATTCGTTACCTGCGAACTGCGGCCCGGCAACGAAGGGAAGATACGGGATCTGCTG
Source organism: Methanoregulaceae archaeon (assembly GCA_039683275.1). Lineage (GTDB taxonomy): Archaea > Halobacteriota > Methanomicrobia > Methanomicrobiales > Methanospirillaceae > JBDKRP01. The sequence continues at coordinate 447 of JBDKRP010000155.1, forward strand.
GAGGGTGCATTCCTCGTGATCGCGACGCTTCCCGATCCGGCTATCAACGATATGATCGGGGTCCTCTGCCAGGAAAAAGGAATCCTGTTCAACAACGCGAGCGGTGTGCGGGGCGACGTGCTGGTGCCGTCCGTTATCAAAGGCTCGAACTTCGTCATCGGGATCGGGACGGACGGGATGAGCCCCGCGATCTCCCGGTATATCCGGGAACTGATAGAAAGGGAATGCCCGGACCTTGACGGGATGATTGCGCTCCAGCAGAAACTCCGGCACGAGCTCCGGTCCCGCATCCCGTCCCAGGAATCGCGGCGTGCAATCCTGTGGGCGGTCCTGAACGACCGGACGATCTGGGACGCCCTCCCGCAGGGCGGGAATTCCGCATGGGAGATCGTGGCATCGAGGTACCTGCATGACTGAATCGATTTTTGTCCCGGTCGCTGTCGCGGGCCTCAGCCACCACACCGCCAATGTCGGAACCCTGGAAGCGTTCCGGTTCCCGGACGAGAAGGAATTCCTCACAGCGGCAAAGGAGCGGTTCAAAGGCGTCGTCCTCCTCCAGACCTGCAACCGGATCGAGGTCCTGGTCCAGGGAGACGCCCGGGGGCTGACCCTGTTCCTGCACGAGATGGGCAGGAAAGAATTCTCGGTGCTCGAAGGCCCCGAAGCCCTCCGGCACCTCCTGGAACTTGCCTCGGGAATGGATTCCATGATAGTCGGCGAGGACCAGATCCTCGGCCAGCTCAAGACGGCTCTCATCGCGTCGCAGGAGGCAGGAACCTGCTCGGGGATTCTCGAACACTGCATAACAAAAGCGATCCATGTCGGGGTCGAAGTCCGGCAAAGGACCGGGATCAACCGGGGAGCGGTCTCGGTCGGTTCCGCCGCAGTCATCCTCGCGGAAGAGCAGCTCGGGACCCTGGAAGGCAGGCACATCCTCGTCATCGGGAGCGGCGAGATGGGGATGCTCGTCGCCCAGGCCCTTGCCGCGAAACAATTGACCGCCATCTATGTCGCGAACCGCACGTTCGGCAGGGCTGAGATCCTTGCGAAAAAGATCGGCGGCAAAGCGGTGCATTTCGACCAGCTGGAGCGGTACATCTCCCTCTCGGACGTGGTCATTACCTGCACTTCGGCCCCGCACCCGATCCTGAAGCGTGCCGATCTCGTCCAGGTCATGAAAGCCCGGTGCTGGCCGCTCGACGGCCATCCCCGCCCGCTCCTCCTGGTCGACATCGCCCAGCCAAGGGATATCGAACCGGGAGCGGAAACCGTTGACGGGGTCCGGCTCTTCACCATCGACGACCTGAAGGGTGTGAACGACAGGACAATGGAGACCCGTCGCCAGGTCGCGGAGCTTGCGCAGGATTACCTGGAATCCGAGCTCGGCCAGTTCATCCGGCACCTGAACCGGAAGGCTGCCGACGATACGCTCGCGGTCCTCCACAGCTGGGCGGAAGCGATCCGGATCCGGGAGCGGGACCGTGCTCTTGCACGGCTGGGGAGCCGGGACGAGAAGGCCGTTGCGGTCATGGACGATTTGAGCCGGGTCCTTGTCGGCAAGATCCTTGCGGACGCGACCCTCGCGGTACGGGCGTGCGCCGAACGGGGCGATCTCGAATCTGCCGAAAGACTGGTGCAGGCAATAACCAAGGGAGAAGGATGATGTTTCCGATAACGCGGATGCGAAGGCTCCGGGGGCGGCGGGTTCAGCCGATCCTCCGGGAAACGCGGGTGCGGGCTTCTGATCTCATAGCCCCGCTCTTTGTCGATGAGACGATCAAAACAAAGAAGCCCATCGGCGCAATGCCCGGGCAGTTCCGGTACCCGGTCCGGGAGCTCCCGGACGTCGCGGCCCGGCTCCGGGCAGCAGGCATCCGGTCCGTTCTCCTCTTCGGGATACCGGAAGAGAAGGATGCGGAAGCATCCTCCGCATGGGATGACGACGGGATCGTCCAGCAGGCAATACGGGCCGTGCGCAAAGCGGTTCCCGACATGGTCATTGTCACCGATGTCTGCGCCTGCGAATACACGGACCACGGCCACTGCGGGATTGTCGGGGAGACCCGGTGCGGTCCCGACCTCCTGAACGATCCTTCGCTCGAGCTGATGAACCGGATCGCGGTCAGCCACGCTGAGGCCGGAGCCGATATCATCGCCCCCTCCTGCATGCTGGACGGGATGGTTATTTCCCTGCGGGAAGTTCTCGATGCAAACGGGTACGAAGATGTCCTGATCATGTCGTACTCCACCAAGTTTGCAAGCGCATTCTACGGGCCGTTCCGGGAAGCGGCTGAGTCCGGGTTCTCGTTCGGGGACCGGACCACGTACCAGATGGCGCCGGGGAATTCCCGGGAAGCATTCCGGGAATCGGCAATCGATGCTGATGAAGGCGCAGATATCCTGATGGTGAAACCCGCCGGGCTCTATCTCGACGTCCTTTCTGCCGTGAAGGAGATCGGGCTTCCGGTCGCCGCGTACCAGGTCAGCGGCGAGTACTCCATGATCAAAGCGGCGGCAGCAAACGGCTGGCTGAAAGAGAAGGAGTGCATCCTCGAAAGCCTGACCTGTATCAGGCGGGCCGGCGCCGACCTGATCATCACGTATTTTGCGGAAGATGCCGCGGGGTGGCTCCGTGACGAAGAGTGAAGACCTGTTTACCGAAGCAAAAACCCTGATGCCGGGCGGGGTATCCAGCCCGGTCCGTGCAATAAAGCCGTACCCGTTCTACACGGTAAGCGCGAAAGGGTCCCGGATAACGACCGTGGACGGCACGAAGTACATCGATTGCTGCCTCGGGTACGGCCCCCAGATCCTTGGGCACGCCCATCCGCAGATCCGGGCTGCAATCGAAAACCAGCTGGAAAACGGCTGGCTTTACGGCACCCCGACTCCTGCTGAGATCACCCTTGCCCGCACTATCTCGCAGGATCACCCGGGCACGGACATGGTCAGGTTCGTCTCGACCGGGTCCGAGGCAACGATGGCTGCCATCCGTCTCGCCCGGGGCTACACCGGGAAAAAAGATATCGTGAAGATCGAGGGCGGGTTCCATGGGGCGCACGATGCGGTTCTCGTACAGGCCGGGTCGGGAGCAACGACAATGGGAGTTCCGGACTCAGCGGGAGTCCTTGCCGATCTCGTGGCCCACACCCGGCAGGTCCCGTACAATGATACCGAAGCCCTGGAGATGGTCCTCTCAACAAATACCGATGTCGCGGCATTCATCCTCGAACCCGTGCTCGGGAACATCGGACCGGTCCTCCCGGACCCGGATTATCTCGAAGAAGTCCGGGCCATCACCCGGGAGCACGGCGTTCTCCTGATTCTCGATGAAGTCATCACCGGGTACCGGCTCGGGATCGGCGGCGCCCAGGTGAAATTCGGGGTGAAACCCGACCTCTCCACCTTCGGGAAGATCATCGGGGGCGGGCTTCCCATCGGGGCTTTTGCCGGGAAACGGGAGATCATGCAGATGGTGGCGCCGCAGGGACCGGTGTACCAGGCCGGGACCTTCAGCGGAAACCCCCTCTCCCTCGCGGCAGGCATTGCCACCCTGGAATACCTGAAACGGAATTCCGGGATCTACCGGAGGTTCGACGAGCAGTCCGCTGCAATAGAGGACGCAGTCCCGAAGACCGGCAAAGGATCGTTTGTCAGGCTCGGCTCGATGTTCAAGTATTTCTTCCGGCCCGCCCCGCCCCGGAATTACCGGGAAGTGAAAGAGTGCGACACTGCGGCATTCGGGGCGTTCTGGACCCGGATGATGGGAAAGGGAATCTTCTTCCCGCCCTCGCAGTTTGAGACGAACTTCCTCTCCGCAGCCCATTCGGACGAGGACATCACCGAAATTGCGGAAGCGTACAAAACATGCCTATCCGGATAGGGACGCGGGGGAGCAGGCTCGCGCTTGCCCAGGCACAGAAAGTCGCACAGCTCCTGGATGCCCGGGGGATCGGGACGGAACTCGTCGTCATCAGCACGCAGGGGGACACGGTTACCGGTGTTCCTCTCCACGAGATTGGGGGCCAGGGCGTCTTTGTCCGGGCGCTCGACGAGGCGATTCTCGCAGGGACCATCGATGCAGCGGTCCACAGCATGAAAGATATCCCGACGAAGCGCCCTGCGGGCCTCGCCCTCTCCGCGGTACTCACGCGGGATTCACCTGCGGATTTCCTGGTCCACAAACTGCCGCTGGAACGGGTGCAGATGATCGGGACATCCAGCACGAGAAGGCGTGCCCAGCTCCTCCGGCACGATCCGGGCATCGATGTGGAGAATCTCCGGGGCAATGTGGACACCCGGCTCCGGAAGCTGGACGAGGGCCACTATGACGCAATCGTCCTCGCGGAAGCCGGACTCGAACGTCTCGGACTGCGGGTTCCGGGAACCCGGCTCCCCCCGGAAACATTCGTCCCGTCCCCGAACCAGGGAACGATTGCCGTGGTCGGCCGGGACAACGCAGCCATCTCCGGGAAACTTGCGGTCCTCGATGACCCGGTGAGCAGGAAAGATATCCTTCTCGAACGTGCCGTAATGGAAGAACTGGGCGGCGGGTGCTACACCCCGATGGGAATCTACAGCGACACCGGCCACATGATTGTCGAAGTCCTCTCCCTGGACGGCAAACGCGGGGAGCGGTTCGAACGGGATGTGAACGATATCGGGGGGGCACGGGTCTTTGCCCGGGAGATCAGGCCGAAGGTCGACCCGCTGGTGCAGGAAGCGTTTGCAGCGCTGAAACTGAACGGGGATGAGGAATGAAGAAAGGAAAAGTGTACCTGGTGGGCTCCGGCCCGGGAAGCGAAGGGCTTCTCACGCAGCGGGGACGGGAGATCATCGATACCGCTGAGGTTGTCCTCTACGATCAGCTGCCGGGAGAAGAGATCCTTGCAACCCTCCCCAGGTCAGCCGAGCATATCGACTGCGGGAAGTACGGGAAAGACCACACGCTCGAACAGCACGAGATCGAAGATCTGATGGTTGCACGGGCAAAGGAGGGGAAGACCGTTGTCCGGCTCAAGGGCGGCGACCCGTTCATGTTCGGGAGGGGCGGGGAAGAGATCGAGGTCCTCCGGGAGGAGAAGATTCCGGTCGAGATGGTTCCCGGAGTCTCCAGCGCTCTCGCGGTCCCGGCATCGGTCGGTATCCCGCTCACGCACCGGAAGTATGCATCGCAGGTTACGGTCCTGACCGGCCACGAGGATCCGACCAAGGGAGCGTCGGCGCTTGACTGGGAACTGCTTGCACGGAGCCGGGGAACAATTGTCATCCTGATGGGCGTCCAGAATCTCCCGCAGATTGCTGAAGCACTCATAAGGAACGGGAAGAACCCGGAGACACCGGTTGCGATTATCGAGCGGGGCCTCCGGAAAGACCGGCGGGTCACGGTCGGGACGCTCGCGGATATTGCGGAGAAATCCCGGGACCGGAAGGTGAAGGCGCCTGCGGTCATCGTTATCGGTGATGTTGTCCGGCTCTATGATCCGGACGCACCGGATCTCG
>JBDKRP010000156.1:0-14715 GCA_039683275.1 Methanoregulaceae archaeon
GGAACTCCGGTTGGCAAGATCAGATTCTACTTTCTTTTTCCAGTAGGTTACCTGGGAACTGAGATACTCAAGCTGCTGCTCGGATATTCTCACATTCGCGGCAGCTGCATTCAGCACCCCCGCTGCCAAGAGGATTGAACGCTCGGTCTGTGCATCGGAAACCTCCTTACCAATTGAATCGAACGATTTCCCCTCTGATATTTTGAAGGTTTTTGTCGGACGTAATGAGGACATGGGGATATTAAATCCCACGAACGTGTACTCATCAAAGGTTGGTATTTCCGGAGCGGTACTTTCAATTAAGGCATACTCCGTGTCGCCATAGCAATACTCCCGGGGGGCCCTGATTCCAACAGCCATATGATGCACGTCATCAAATTCCAGAAGTGCAACATCATACCCAAGTTCTTTTAAAAGGAGTGCAAGAAGAAACGATTTTTCCCCGCAGATGCCGCCCCAGTTCTGGTAGAGAATCGTGTAGGGGTATCGCCCGATATATAGCTGGCCCGACCGGGATTCATTAAACCGGATCTCGTTGATGGCATTGGCATCATACTTTATGTGCTGCACCAGACTGATTGCTATTCGTGCTTCATCGTCCGGATTCTTTGCAGCGCTCCGGATTTTTTGTACCATGGGGCCGACGTATTCCCGCTGGACGGAATTGTTGACAACCGCGTTAAAGTCATTGCCGGTGTAGATATCCCCGAACGAGGCAATGTACTCGTTCACTCCGGAATACACTTCGAGCGGGATATACCCGGGAGTCCCATCGACAATATAGTAGTAGGATTTATCGACCGAACCTTTGGCTTTGAAATCCGGGGGACGGGTTGCGGATACTGTCGGAGTTTTCGTTATGGGGATGGGGGTCGGTTCGATTGTAGAAAGAGGGACGGTAACATTCTGAACCACGGGTACGGGTTCTGTTGGTTCCGTCACATTCTGTACCATTGGTGCCCGCGATGTGCAGCCCGATAGTACGATGCAGATAGCAATTGCCGCGATAAGAATAAGTCTCGCTTTCATGCCGACCCGTATGCTGTACTATCCACGGTTCAGGAATTTTTTATTTTGCTACCGGGATCTTTCGAACCGGGGATAAACGGGAGCGGGACAAAAACCTCAGAAAAATAGAGAATTTCACCCGTGCGAGGCCGCCCTTAAATTTCCAAAAGCAGTTTCGCGATATCAATCCAGATGATCAATTCGTTCTTCTCCTTATCTTTCACCTTGATCTTCCGTTTGATGATCCCGACAATTGCAGTTTCCTCCTTTGAAACCGATGCAGAAGTGTAATCCACGTTATCCGTTTCAAACGTCGATACCGATCTGACGTCATCGACAAGAATGCCGATTTTATTTCTGGTTATTGTATCGTCAAGAACGATGATGCGGGAAGATTCGGCCGGCCCGCTGCTCCCGTCCGGGATGGTCAGGCGCTGCTTGAGATCGATGATGGTGGTAATCTCTCCCCGGAGGTCGATAATCCCCTTAACATACGAGGGGACGTTCGGGATCTTTGTTATCGTAGTGTATTCGACAACCTCTTTCACATCGAAGAGATCGACGGCAAAGAGTTCTTTCCCGAGAACGAATTCTACAACCTGTATGCTGCCCTGCCGTTTTCTCCCGGTACCCGCAGGACTGTTCTCTCCGTCCCGGGATTCAGCTCGTGCCGCCATCGATCCACACCTCTTCAGTCCACCCGGAATTTCCGGTTTGCATCCATTGCTTTGACCGCGATCTCATCAACCGAATTGACCATCGTTGCGATCTCATCGACGGCCGCCGATGCCTCTTCCGATGCGGCTGCAGCATCGCCCGCTTCCTTTGCCGTCTGTTCCACGAGATCCGCCACCTCGTGCACGCTTGCGGTAACCTCTTCGGTCGTTGCTGCCTGCTCCTGGGTTGCAGCAGCAACCTCCGTCGTACTCTTTGCAACCCTCTCGACCGCTGACGCAATCCTGTTGAAGGACTGGAGCGTTTCAGAGACCATCCGCGAACCCTGCTCGACAATGGCTTTGGATTCAACCATTGCGGCTGACGCATTCCGGGTGCTCTTCCTGAGAGTCGTAATCATCTCTTCAATCCGCTCGGCCGAGTTCCGCGATTCCTGCGCGAGGGATTTGACTTCAGTCGCAACAACCGCAAACCCGCGTCCGGCATCCCCGGCCCGTGCTGCTTCGATTGCCGCGTTCAGGGCGAGGAGGTTGGTCTGGTTTGCAAGGTCGCGGATAAGGATGACTATTTTTTCAATCTCTCCCATCTGTTTCTCGACGTCGGAAACAATCTCATACACGCGGGCGGATGATGAGGAGATCTCTCCCATGCTCTTCTCGGCGTTCCCTGCAAGTTCCGCACCCTTCCGGGCAAAATCATCAGCGTCTTTGGACAAGGATGATACCGATTCCATACTGGACGTAATCTCTTCGACCGCAGCACTCATGTCCTGCATGGCTTTCTGGATCTGGTCGACACCCTGCGAGGATTTTTCAGCAAGTTCGCTCACCTTGGAGGTATTTTTCGCGATCTGCTGGATGCCTTTGGATGCATCGCCAATGCTGGCACTTGCTGAAGCTGCCGAGCTGGTGAGGTCCTGCATCTGCTTGTTAACGCCCCGTATGTTTTTGCGGAGGGAGCCAACCAGGATACCCGCAGATTTGTTCATATTTTCCAGGAGGTCGTGAACGGCTTTTGTTGTCTCGTCGGGAGGAGCCAGGGCGTAGCGGATCGTGAGGTCCCCGGCCGCCCGGATCTCGTAACTTTTCCCCAGTTCTGTGATCTCCCGGGTGAGATAGCTGAGAATTTTTGAAGTCTGTTCCTGCGCTTTGCGGATCTCCTCCATTTTTTTCTTTTCGTCCGTAGTGTCCCGGTATATGGTAAGATAATTCTCAAGGTTCCCCTCAGCATCGATGAGCGGGATGGTGTGACGTTCAACCGATTTTTCTCCGGAGGGAAACCGGAACAGGGCTTCCCCCACTTTTTTCGTCCGGTCCCGTTTTGCCTCGGAAAATCCTTCCCCTGATGCAGAAATAACCAGATTCTGGATATCCTGAAGCGTCATTTTGAGGATCTGATCGCGACTCATCCCGGAAAGCCGGGTGAATGCAGGGTTGGCATCAAGGACCCGTAATTCGGCATCCCAGAGAAGTTCCGGGTACGGATTTTCCTGAAAAAGTGCCTGCGACCGCCGTTCAATTTTCGAAGAGGTTTCTGACATGTTCACTCACCTGATGTTCTTAGGTAACCTGGCTGACAGCCCTGATCCCGTCAGGGGAATACCCCCGATTTCCGGACCCTGCGTTGATCGGGTCCCGGGGGTACGCCCTTCTCCGGTAAAAAGAGAAATAGGCTGCGTTCAGGACAATCAAACTTGACATTATGTAGTATGAAATTTCCAGATGCAATCTGATAAACCTTTTTTAATTATTCGACAGGTGAAATCAGCTGTTTTCATATCCCTCTGAAGAAATACTTCACCCTGGAAAAGAGCCCCGCAGGAACGAGGCGTTTATTTCTGCAATAGTGCACTCCCGGGATGCGATGTAGGGTTGTGGGGGTTAATTCACCGGTAATTCTGCGGGAATCCTTCCGGCGCTCGCCATTGTTTTCAGCATGCTGTTCCTGGCCGGTGTAATCCGGCAGAAATAACTTTTTCGGGATCCCCCTCCCGGATGCCGAACCTATATTTCCCGGCCGGACTATGGGACTATACGAGTTTCCGTGACATCCATCCCGCATTCGCAGGAACAGGCATTTACCGGTCTTGAAGCGGCCCTTGTCTTTGTGGCATTCATTGCAGTTGCGGCTGTATTCTCATATGTTGTCCTGGGAGCAGGTTTCTTCACTGCCCAGAAAAACCAGGCTACCATTGCGGCCGGGGTGAAACAGACAACTTCAAGCGCCCAGATCTTCGGAGACGTGTACGCGATTACCGCAATGGATAATACTTCCCGCTGGGCAGATTACGTGAAAATCACGCTGAGCTCGACCGGGGAGGAAGAGGGACTGGACGTGTCCAAAATGACCGTTACGTACCAGGACCCGGAAACCCGGTGGATCAATCTGACCTATGCAGGAGACCCGGTGACAGCCGCGGATATCACGGGTGTCCCCCGGTGGGGGATCCTGCAGAAGGTGAATGCCAATACCAATACACTGCTCGAACCGGAAGAACAGTTTATTCTCGGGATCGGTGTCCCGAACAGTGCAACTGCCCATACCCGGATCGCGATCAATCTCCTGCCGCCATCGGGGGTCGGTTATTCGCTCCAGCGGACCCTTCCTGCATCGGTCCAGCCGGTCATGGATTTGTACTGACCTCGTTGGGAAATTCCGGATTTCCTGCCGCACTATCCGACCAGGAAAGCCCGCTGCATCGGGATCGCGACGTTCAACCCGGCGGACAACCCTGGGTCTCCGGTAGAAAAAACCGCTATGACAGCAATAGCAATCCCCGCTTCCCCCTGCGAAAAGAGTACTCCAGGACCCCGATACCGTGTCTTTTAGGGAGGTAGTAAAAAGTTTACCGGATTTTCGAAGAGAGCCGGGCCCTGCCCGACCCGTATTCCGACAGGCCAGACGCCAGCTGGAAGCGGGGTTATTTTTTCCGGAGAGCGATCTCGATTGCTATCTTGAGATCCCGGTCCTCAAACAGCTTGGAGATGAACCCGGCCGGATGCGTCTCTGCTGCCTGGCTCTCGTCCCGGGAGATCTGCCGGATGAACCCTGAATACCCATCGACAATCTCGTCGGCCCCGCTGCCAAAGCCGCAGATGTCCGGGGAGAAAATTTCCTTAAACTGCTTCGTGTCCTTCTTCCGGTACGCGGTCGCATACGCTTCCATCGTTGCCTGCACTTCCTCCTTCTGTTCTTCGGTAAGTGTGATGGTAGGAGGATATCGTGCCAGATCCATATCGCTTTTATTGTAAGGATCTGCGCCCGGGAAAATCTGGCAATACCCGGGATCGCGGCAAACCATGCAGAAACACCGGATCCGGAAATGTATCCCGACGGTAGACCTGAAGGAGAAATTGCATCACAGATGTACCGGATCTGGTGCAGGGCAGGAACGGGATCTCCTGTCAGCCTTTTCCGGAACCTGCTGATCTGTCCGTCAGGCACATCTGAACGGTTGATGGTGGCGTGGAGGACCTGCCGGTTCACCGCAGGGCCCCAACAGATAAATCAATCGTATTTCCGGAACAGTGCCGGGTTCTGCCGCCTGATCCACCAGCGCCGGACGAGAATTCCAGCGGCGGCTGCCACAACGATCCCGATGACCGCGATGACGACGGTGACGACCGGGATACCTTCAACCGGATGAGTACCTTCATCTGCAACCGGAACCTGGGTGGTCTTCGTTGCCGCAGGCACGCTCGTGGCAGCCGTTGCAGGTGCCCGGGTGACTTCAGGTACGGCAGTCACGGAGGGAGTACCATTCTGTACCGGCACATGGGATAGGATATCCGTCGTGTTCCTGTCCGTGGCGTTGGTCCTGCCCGTTATTGCAAAGTACGAGAATCCCGGGGTTGTCGCCGCGAAATAATATATCCCGTTCTCCTCGTGATCGAACGTTGTCGGGAGCTCCGACCAGGCGCCATTGTGGTTCCGCATGAGGACGATATCCTCCGGTTTCAGCCCGTTTTCGGAAAGCCGCTGGCCGGTGACCGTGAACGTGATGGCTGCCCCGCTGACCGCGGAGGGGTTCACCCCTGCGAGTTCCAGGGAGACTATCCCGACAATGGTACGGTCGTTCAGCCCGGATGTGTCAACCGCCCCGCCGCCGGATACCAGAAGGTCCGTCGATCCAAGCACCCGGGACGGGGTCACCTGGACGGAGACCAGCATATCCGGGGAATTTCCGGACAACGGCTGGTTGACGCTGAATGTCATGGTCCCTCCTGCCAGGGCACCGGGCGAGGTCACGGAACAGGAAGTCACCTGCCCGTCTCCCTCCCCGCCGCCCGACACCGGGACAGGAGCCGTCACCCTAAACCCGTTCTCCAGTGTCGCGGACCGGTTATCCGTATTGGTTACGATAACATCCCATGAGCCGGGGCTGGCATTCACGAGATCGAAATCGCAGGTTATGGTCTCACCGGATACAACCGTCACATTGGAAGCAACGATATCATTCGACCCGTTTTTCATGAGGGCAACATCCGCCCGGTCCTGGAAACCGGTACCGGAAAGATTCGGGATATATACGCTGCTTCCGGTTTCTCCCGAGGACGGGGTAATTCCGGACAGGACGGGATCGGTCTTCCAGCTGACATTCATCATCGTGAAATACTGGAGATCCTGCAATCCGGTTTTCGATGAGTTGGTATAGAGGGAGGCGTTGTAGCTTATGTTCATTTTAAGCTTGAACTTGCCTTCCGACCGGTTTTCCGATGTCCCCCAGCTGTTCTGCACGATCCAGTACCACCCGTCGGGATCCGGGTCCGATTTGTTATATCCGACAAGGACCATGGTGTGGCCGGAGGCTCCCTGGGCCAGATCGTATATTTCACCGTCCATGTAGGTTGGATCGTACAGGGTATCCGGCTCATAATCCCACATATGCTCGAAGGAATTAAAATTCGTCCTGTTAGACCAGTACAGGGTATACGTGATTACTTTCCCGTCGAGGAGAGATTCCGTGATATTCGTTATGGAGACGTCCCGGTCTGACTGATTGGAAAGGATGCGCTCGGGGTTTATCCAGTAAAAACCCATATTCGGGGTCACGGTTATCCATTCTTTCGGGACAAGAGTTTCATTGTCCTTGTTATACGCGGCAGTAATATCCCCATAGGAGGCATTGACGTTGCTCCAGGGGATTACGAACGGCTGGCCGTCATAGGACTGGTTCAGCCCGTTGTTATAGACCTCCGCAAACTCAACTACATCGCCGCCGGTGCATGCCCACGCGTGCGGTTTTGCCTGCCCGATGTTCCCGTTAAAATAGTTCGAGTCGAAGAACTGGATCGAGAGCGGTGTCGAGATCCCGGAGAATTTATAGTAGGACTGGGCCACCGCTGCGGTAGATCCCCAGACCCAGCAGTTGCCGCAGGTCCCCTGGTTCCAGTCGGAATACGATGTCTTGGGGAAGTTGTTCTCCAGGGTTTTGGGATCCGAGGGTCCGGAATTGCTTTGTGCATCATAGATGGACTGGTTGAGGTAATCCGCATAAAAGTCCTCGAATTCCGATTCGTTTATTTCCATGACGGTGTAGTCATCCTTCGCCGCAGTACAGGAAACGAGACACGCGAGGATCATGCCACAGATAACGACCGGAATGCAATTCCTTATTTTCAGGACACACGCACCTCTCCTGGAGAAACATCCAGAATACCTCTCCCCCATGGGGAGTCCCCGGATCTTTCGGCAGATCCCCCGTTTCCTGAGGATGAAAAGTACCTGTCCGGGCAATTATAGTCAAGAACTTCACTTTTAATACAAGCATGATTGTTTTTTACAGATAATACGGTTCCTTTTATAGATTCGACTGCAATTTATCAATTTCACTTTTGCAACTCGTCATAGATTCAAGGTTCTCGACTATAATTTATATTAGATATTCGTTAATACATAATCTCAGCGGGTTTTAACCGGAAACCAGGATCACCCGGACTTCCGGTTCCTGGGGATTAACCGGTACAAAAAGGGAAGTTCGCGATCTTTTTCAGGAGGGGGTTCCGGTTATTCTCCATTCATTGTATCTTTGCCATGCCGGTATTCGAATTCCAACTACCCGGATCGTTTTTTTCGGATAATTAATTCCTCTGCCATCCGGCTCTTCCCGGTTTTACCGTACGGGTAGAAATATCATTCCGGCAGGGTTAATTACCTGGCGTATTCACCTATAAGGGACACATATGAAATTCACTCATGTTGTTCTCATTGCCGCGATTGCCTGCATTATGGTGATCGCTGCCGGTTGTACAGGAACTTCCCAGACCAAAACAACTGCAACTCCTGCTGCAACGGCTTCGATGGCCCCCTCTGAAACACCATCTGCAGCACCTTCGGAAACGACCGCCGCTGCAACCACTGCACCGGCAACCACCGCTGCAGCGACAACCGCTGCGGCGACAGCAACCGCGACCGCAACAACTGCATCCTCCAATGGGTCCTGGGCCGGGACCTGGAACACCACCTACAATTCAGCAGAAGATGGCATTGTTGCCGAGACCCTCCTCCTTACCCAGAACGGGACCGTTGTGACCGGCACCTACGCTCTCGGGAACGGAACCATCACTGCAACCTTTGCCGATGGAATCCTCTCCGGCTCCTGGAATGATTCCTACAACAACGTGAAGTACTCCGGTCTCCTGGAGTTCACCCAGTCGGCAGACGGAAAGGCCTTCACCGGCCGGTGGGTCTACATCAACGAGAGCGCTTCCCTGAAGAACACGACCCAGTACTGGAACGGTACCCGGATATAATCTCCCTTTTTTCCCGCATTCCGACAGGTTTTCCGGCAGTCGTTCCGGCCCGGGAACCGTTCCCTGAAAAAGATAGTCTGTCTGAAAACCGTACGGGGATCTACCCGGCGTTCTGTACGATCCATGCAGCGTATTTATCCATCCAGTTCTGCAAATACTGCCTGCTGCCCGGCCCGATGTTCCCTGCATCATCAAACATGCCATCCCGGAACTGGAGATACGCTTCCGGCTGGCGCATCACCGCGACATCCAGGTACGAGAGCACATTCCTCAGGTGCTGCTGGCACATCGCGGTACCGACTGCACCGGTCGAGACGCCCAGGATGCCTGCGGGTTTCCCTGCCCAGACGCTTTTCCCGGTCGGGCGGGAACCCTGGTCGAGAGCATTCTTGAGGACGCCCGGGATCGAGCGGTTGTATTCCGGCGTTACAAAGAGAAGGCCGCCCGCCGCCCTTATCTCACTTTTCATCCGGACAACCTGGGGTGAGGGATTCTCGTCGTCGTCCTGGTTATACAGGGGGAGGTCCCCGATCCGTATCTCATGGAATGAAAAATCCCGGGGTGCGAGTTTCACGATGGCATCAGCTAGCTTCCGGTTGAAGGAATCCTTCCGGAGACTCCCGACAATAACGGCAATAGGGTACTCAGTCATGGTTCTCACTCATACGCGGCTTTTTGCCGGAAGTCGATATCCCGGTCTTCCGGATGGCTTCCTGCATAGCGAAGAAGGTCTTGTCGTCCTTCACAGACTTCCCCTCCGGCCCTTTCGGTTGAATGATAGTGAGGCTGAGGGAATCAAAAGGATTTCCCTCCTCACACATGAGAAGGCGTTCCAGCAATTCCGATCACCGGTGCCCGGACCGGGTGGGATGGGAAGCGGACGGGCGGAGGGACGAAGCCTGACAGAATGCCTGCTTTGCCGTACAGAATTCAAAGACGCAGACATTCTCATGGTGAGGAACATACGCAGGAACACCGCTCCTTTGAGCAATCTCCGGGCAGGAAAACCCCGTGCCCGCCAGCGAGCCGGCCAGCTGCTCTTTGGTCATAAGTCGTGGCGGTCCCCGGTTATCAGGAGGCCTCGTGGCTCCCTCAACAAGCCCGAGCGTGGACCCGAAGAGAATCCCGCCGGGCCGGAGGGCAGACCAGGCATTTCCAAGGTACTGCCGGAATTCCTTTTCACCGGCAATCACATGGATAACGGAAGCAGAATACACGGTGTCGAACTCCTCCGGTCCGAACGGGAACGTTTCCGAGACAACAAAGAGGCGGGAGATCTCCTCCCGGTCACGGTACAGGTCAAAGCCGAGGTCGATACTTTCCCGGTTGATATCGAACGCCGTGATCTGCCGCCGGGGAAATCCATCGCGGATCAACTGCCGGACATTATCCCCTGTGCCGCAGCCGTAATCCAGGAGCCGGCCGGTCCTCCTGAGTGCCCGGGGATACACGAAATGGTGGTTGATCCGCGGCTCCCCGATGATCATGAGGATGTGGGGATACCGGACGCCTTCCTTTGCGTACTTCTCAAAGAGTGTCTGATGATACCCATCGGGATAGACAACGCCGTATGCTGCGATCCGTTTCATTGCTGCACTGAGTTCTTCCGGGAGTGACTTTCCCGGAAGGAACCCGTCTGCCCGTTTCATCATCCCGTTCTCCCCGCAGCCTCAGGCATCCTCAAGCACAGGCCGGAATGGTTCTACCATGTGGTGCTTCATATCGCCAAACACTTTTTTCCGGAACCCGGGGATTCTTGTGAGCGTCATGAAGAGGGCATTCCTGCACCGGGTCTTCAGGTCAGCCTGCGGGAAATCGAACATCCCGTGTTCACAATAATACCGGTAATCGGCCTGGAACACGAACCGCATTCCGGCATAGATATTATCCCGGAATACCTTGTGGCCTCCGACCGCGTAGAACGTATGCGGCGGGATGTACCCGGCCTCTGCATCCTGCACGAGCCTTCCTGCAAAGGTATCCAGAAGGGCATCGAGGTCCCCGGATTCCTGCACTTCGTCGGTGACGAAATGCGCATGGCACCCGCCATTATCCGTCCATGCCAGGAGCGCTTCCTTCAGGCAGGAGATCTGGCGGAGGGGGCCCGCTATGACAAACCCGATCTGTTTTCCCTCGAGACCCGGCGTATGTCCCTTGAAGAAACTCCGGTCAAAGAACTGTTTCCATGCCGATGAGAGATACCGGTCGTGCACAGAACCCGCCATGATAATGATATCCGCCGGCACCAGTTTGTTTTTGAAAAAGTCCACGTACCCGTCGGTATACACGCAGGTATTATCATAGGCGCACTGGCAGCACCCGAGGCAACCGCCCCGGATGTCGAGTTCGCGGAGATTGATCAGCTCTGCGGAGCCGGAATAGAGTTTCATGAGCCGGCCGGTCATTGCCGGAAGGTTGGGCGAACTGCCGTCATCGTCAGTGAGGATAACCACCTTTCCCGGGCCCGCCCGGATGGCTTCCGGTTCCCTGCCCGGGACGTACGCAAACGATGACCGGGCAACCGGTTCATGCTCCGGCTGGACGGGGATCTTTTCCTGTACTGCGGAGAACGTGCGGGAGGCAAATTTTTCCAGCCGTTTCCGTTCTGCATCCTGCAGGAGATCCTTCATTTCTGCGGAGTAGGCCCCAAGGTACTTCATCCCAAGGTCGTCGCTGACCGCATGGATGTAGGCGTGAGCAGTCTGGTCGAAGAAATGGATAGATGTCGAGAGCGATACTCCATATTTGTCCGCAAATGCGTCCCCGGCTTTGCGCTCAAAGATGAGCTCGATGAACCGCTTGTACTGGGAACTGACGATCAGGTAATAGAGCGGGAATGCCCAGAGGACAAGGTCTGCCGACCGGATGCTTGCAACAGTCCTGTCCCAGACCGGGGTATCCTTCTCGATCTTTTTGATCTCCTTTGCTATGTTCAGGATTTCATATTCATGGTCCGGGAATTTTTTCCGGATGTACGCAGCGTACTGCATCGTGACGCTGAGATCGCCCTTGGGGCTGCCGTTCAGTACAACAATTTTCATTTTCTTTTCCTCGCTGTTCCTTTTGAATATCTGGTTTTTCCTGCATCCCGCAGGGTATTTCCGTCCCTCATGAGCGGATTTATTAATTTCAGTCGATGAGCAGGATCGCAATCCGTTCCGGATGGGGAGGTGCCGGAAACCGGATGGGCATCCCGGCATTTGCTGCTGTCTTCACCACATTGATCCCGAGCCCTTCCGGCGGGAAACGCTTCATAGTCGGTCGGTTGCAGATCCCCATTGCGACGTTGCAGGTCCCGCAGAGTCCGCAGGCCCCGCAGATTGTCGTGACCGCGAACGGATATCCTGCATTGAAGGCAGCCTTTTCCAGGTCCAGCATGATCCGGTGGATGTGCCGGCTGTTCCCGGAAAGTTCTTTCGTGAAGGATATGGCTTTCTCCTTCTGTGCAGGTTCTGCCCCGGGATCAAACAATGAACTGAGGATGCAGTTCCGGATACCGTCATCCAGGAATGCAGGGGATGTGAATTTCACCAGAAGTGCGACGCGGTAGTCCCGGAGATAATTCCGGAACTCTTCAATAGCCGGGGCATGCGGGGGACAGGTGAGATATTTGCCATAGGACGGACACCCCGATCTGCATTTCAGCCCGACCCGGTCCTCGACAACGATCCCGTCTGCCGGGATGATCCGTGCATCTGCGGCACCTGCTTCCCGTGCCTTTTCGGCAAGGAACCGGAACTTCTCCCTATCGGATTGTTCCATGATGACCTTCGTTCCGGATCACTCTTCCGGTCTGCCTGTACTGTCCAGGATCTTCCGTGCGAATTCCCGGAGGGCATCGGCTTTCACGAGCGCGATGCCGCGTTCCACATCGCCGAGGACAAGCAGGATATCCCCCGGCTTGATGTCGAAGATCTCCCTGGCTTCCTTGGGGATGACGACCTGTCCCCGCTCGCCGACCTTCACGCTGCCGAAGAGATGCTTGGTGTTCTGTGTCCGTGGCGCAATCATTTCATCCACCAGGTCCTCTTTCCCGCATTTCGTACTTTTCATACTTATCATATTTGTACGACTAATCATATTTATCATTTTTCCTGCAAGGGGGGGGGAGAAGGGAGGAAATTTGTCGAATCCGTGCACATACACTACCCGGGTTACAGAACATGACGAACGTCATTGCATTGAACGGCAGTCCCCGGGAGAACGGGAACACCTCGATTCTTATCGGGCATATCCGGGAAGAGCTCCGGAACGCCGGGATAGAGACGGAAGAGATCCGGATCGGCGGACACGTGAACCGTGGCTGCACCGCCTGCATGAAATGTTTTGAGCGGAAGGACCGGCACTGCGTTTTTGACGATGATATTGTCAACAGCTGCATCGATAAGATGGTCCGGGCCGATGGGATTATTCTCGGTTCCCCGGTGTACTTCCTGGATGTTACGGCCGAGATGAAGGGCCTCATCGACCGTGCGGGTCTCGTCTCGATGGCAAACGGGGACCTGTACAAACGCAAGATCGGCGTGGTTGCGACCGCCGTGCGGAGATCGGGTGCAAATCATTGCCTTGACTCCATGCTGCACTTCATGCTGTACTCCGGGATGATTGTCCCGGGCGCTCCCGTTGTCGGCATCGGGAAAAACATCGGGGACGTCAATTCTGACGCGGAAGGAATACGCCGTGCCCGGGAAACCGGGAAGAACATGGCATGGCTGCTGAAATCCCTGGAAGAGAGTGCCAGGTTCTGAAAGGAACACCGGATTTCCGGCAGGGGAATGTCCGTAGCATCCGTTTTCCCCGGCCCCCCGGTGAGCCGAAAACAGGACAAGAGGTCCGGGCACTACCCGCCCGTCGCCGTTTCAGACCGCAGCTGCAACGGGTTCGAGCCGGAGGAGGACAACATCCCCGTCTTTCCGGGTCGAGACAAGGAACGGGATCTCTTTCAGGAGATCGCCGTTTTTCGTGAGAAGGACTGCCGAGCGGCGGGTGACCGGATTTCCGGTTGAGTACGTCTCAATCACCGACGACCGGAACGTACAGTCAGGACAGAGATCGGTTTTCCCGCATCCTTTCGGGCGGAAGGCGTTGATGCATTCGAGGACATCCCCGCACAGTTTTCCCTGGATACGGTCTTTCGTTTTTCCAACGTACGAGAGGGCACGGGAGTTTGCCGCGAGAACATTGACATCGGAATCGACGAGAAAGACCGGGGCCTCCAGGAAATCAAGGAATTTTGTCAGGTCAAAGCCGTACCTGGCGAGGAGCTGCCTGTAACATGCCGGGCAGACTCCATGACTGACCGGGTCGTCCGGGGATGCACCGGCATCGATAACTTTTCCGCAGAACGTACAGACTTTTTTCATGCTGGAATTCATCCCGGGTGAATGTGGATTGTATAAAGTGTTTTCCGGGCAGGGATAAGGTTATTGAAAGAACGGGTGGGGCTCCCTGCGGAGGAACGGGGACGGCTGCAGTTGCCTGCAGGGATCGATTGGGGATTCTGTACAGATCCCTGCCTGAAATTTTCTCTAGGATTCAATCGCCGGGTGGGACGCCCCCCCGGGCGGACGCAGCGGGCCCGGCCCGATGCCGGATCATAGGCACTCACCCGACAGGGAAAAACAAAAGTTACCGGGAGCGGGCACGCCGGCGTCCGGTTTTCGTCCGGTTATCCACCCAGCGTCCCTCTTTACTGAGATCCACCTCCTCGCCCGGGCCAAGGAGACCCTGCTTGTGAGCCGTAAAAAAATCGAGGGGAATGTGCCGGCCGGACTCCCTCATATCTGTTGTAATGCCCGGCCCGTCCAGGAACGGATCGGCATGGCCCGGCAGGACAGAAGTAACGGATTCCGGTTCTTCATGGGGACGGAGCGGGGAGAGCCGGACTTCGTGTTCCATCTCATCGAGATCTTCCCGGGATAAGGGGACAGGGAGCGGAGCTGCCGGGATTTCCTCCTCGTACAGCCGCCCGACTTTCAGCACCCGGGGTGCGGGGTCGTCCTCATCCATGGGAGGTACTGTCGGTTCCGGAGGATAATTTTGTTTTCCCCCGGATTTCTGCGGGATTGAATGCAGACGGGCGGAGGGGCGGGACGGCCGGAATCTCTCGCGGGGATTACGGGAGAGCCCGGGCAATGCTTATTTCTCCCGGGAGCCGTAGTTTCGGAAATCAATAAAGGCAGATTATATTTAACAATCCCCCAGGTCCCGCCCTCTTTTGTTATTTATCGGCCGGAAAGCGGGCCGTCGCACAGGTTTATTCCCGGGAACCTGCCTGCAG
>JBDKRP010000157.1:0-20903 GCA_039683275.1 Methanoregulaceae archaeon
AGTCCTGCAATGGATCCTGCGATCCCCCCCTCCCTCAGCTGAGAGAGGCACCCCCCTGTTGTGATCTCAGGTGGGAGTACCCCCTCCAATCCGCGAGCCCGGGGGCGGGGGGTCCCCCTCACAGCCAGGAATGTTCTGATGCAATACCGCCATTTCCCCTGGACCTCCGAGTGAGCCGTGATCCGGGAAAAATATATGAGGGGAGATCCCCCTCTCCAAAACCGGACAGGGACCCCCCTCCCAAAATTTCTGAACCGATCAGCCCCGCATGTAATGGGTCCGCAAATTTTGAGAGGCACCCCCCCTTCAGGTACCCTACTGGGGGGATCCCCCTCCAAAATGAAAACAAGTCTCCGACAGAGGGCTCATGGGAAAGGCCATTGTTTCCTGTCCAAAAGGAGGGGGTCCCCCTCTTTCAGCTCGGACAAGTACCCCCCTGTCCGAACTTCTGATTCGATCAGGTCCGCATGTGTTGGGTTCGCAAAATCCGGGAGGGACCCCCCTCCTCAGAACCGGAGAGGGTATCCCCTGTTCAAATCGTGACAGGGACCCCTTTCTCACAATTGCATGGGGCACCCCCCACCCGCGTAGGAGTGTGGAGGAGCCTCCGGATCTCTTCCGGGACTGTTTCAAGGATAGCTACTGACCTGTCCCCCCTCATCCATCACCTGTTCCGGATAATATCGTCTGACCCTGGAAAAAAATCCCCGAAAATTTTCCCGGTTCCACCCCTATTTATCATACCCGGCCAGAGTGTGATGCGACAAGAGGTGAACAGATATGATGACGCGGATAGGATTTGTTCAAAAAGGCCGTGAATCTGCAGCAGACTCCCGGGGAAAATTCTGGGATATCCTGGAATTCACCATCAGCGGCAGGAAATATGCCGTACGGATGCGGGATATCCAGACGGCACTACAAGGCAAATCGTTTGCCCGGGTCGAAGGGCTGGAACGGCACTGGGGTCTCCATCTGACCGGTATCAGTGGTCTTGCCTGGCTCTCCGGATCGGGACGAGCCTTCAACATCGAACTGAATGAAGGGGAACGCTATACCGTCCCCCTTGTACTGCTCCGGGCGGTTATCCACTGGCGGAAACGTTCTGCGCCCGTCGTCGCGATCCCTTATTACTCCCGGTCCCGTACCCGGGAACCCCTGGTCGGATCGACCCTCCAGCAGACCCTCAATGCAGAATTCGCATAAGCCCGCCTCACGGATTCACCCGCTCATTTTTTCGGTGAACGGACGCGTTGGGAATTCCGGCCTTTCCGGGAAGGTCTCCGGATACCTGAGTCGCAGGGTAATCGAGTACACCTGTCGGTTCAATAATACCCCGTTTTGTTCAGGATAGTATCCCGGGTACAGGATGAATAGTATACGTACATCTCCGGTACCACCCCGGCAAGCGGAGGCGAAGGGATACAATAAGTCACCTGTAAAAACCCTCATCGCAGCAGTCCTGACGGTTGTTGCCGTAATCGCCTTTGCGGGATGAGCCAGAACATACGGGACGTCCGAAAGTTCCGGGACACGTGCATCCGGTATCCTTACCGCATCGTCCGGTAATCAGGCTGCTGTTACCGGTACCGGTAGGAAACTTCCGGTGCGAGTGGCGGGACGCGGATCCCTGAATAAGTCCTGATGGAACCCGGGGATACCCGGGACCCTTTTTTCCCGGAAACTCTTCCCGGTTTGCTTCCGGGAGAGTGAACCTATATCTCCCCGGACGAAAACCTGTGTAACAGGAAACTCCGGACGAAGATTCGGGTCAGCCCGCTGGCTGCCCTCAGGATACCCAACCGAACGCACCTGCCCTCTCCGGATCCCTATCAGGACTGTATCTCATGACAGATGGCCGCAGGGACGCGATGCACTTCAGTGTCAGATTCAAGATTCTCATAGTCCTTCTTGCCATCTCCATGGCTTCCCTCGTTGTAACCGGGTACCTTGCATTTGCTGCTATCAGTAATATGGGAAATTTTGCAGAAACCAGCAGCAGTGCGCTTGGGGATCAGGCCCTCAACGATAGTACCTCCGCTCTTGAAGGAGCCGCGAGACAGTATCTTCTCCAGATGGCGACCGATCAGGCTTCCATAACCACCCTTCTCCTTTCCGATGTTGAGAACGAGATTCGGTCTGCCGGAGTCAGGGCCGAAGAGATACAGGAAAAACCAACGACTGGAGCAGCAGAAGCCGGATCTCTCTCATTTCCGGCATCCCCGCTCAATAACCGATTGAATGGATTCTGGGTATTTCTCGCTCCGGGGGCAACGACAAACATGGGAAGCCCTGAATATACTGCAGTCAGTGCGCTGGATGACACCCTGAAGACAATTTATGATGTGGATCCGGATTTATCAGCGATTTATGTCGCGACTGACTCCGGTATTTTCCGGAGTTATCATCCCGGCGGCCCGGCCCCCGTCTCATCGTACGATCCCCGTACCCGGATTTGGTACACTGCGGCCAGGGCATCCGGCAATGTCACCTGGACCGGCCCGTATGTGGATGCAACGGAAGAAGGCCTTGTTGTCACCTGTTCGGTTCCGGTGTACAGCAAGGAATACGGGTACTGGGTTATCGGAGCCGACGTTTCCATCGATACCATCAATCAGGACATCCTGAACTGGACATTCGGAAAAGGAGGATATGCGATTCTTCTCGATAGCCAGGGCAACATCATCAGCATGCCGGATCTCAGCGCCGGAAACCTGAGCTGGCAGCAGGAATATCACAAAGAGAACGTCCTCACGGACCCCGATCCACAGATCCGTGCCATTGCACGGAACATGACCAGCGGCCGGACCGGTGTAGAGAGCGCCTCCTTTAACGGGACGCCGAAGTTCATTGCCTATGCTCCTGTTCCATTCCTGAACTGGAGCGTCGGGATTGCAATGCCGGTACGGGAGATCGTTGCCCCTGTCGAAGAAACCCGGTCGAAAATCAAGAATGCCACTTCAGTCACAAAAGAGGGCATCGGCATCCAGACATCCTTTCTCCTCGAGATCTTCATCGTTCTGATGGCGGGGATGATTGTCGTTGTTATCGTACTCTCGTACTCCCTTGCGAAACACGTAACGCGTCCGCTCGACACTCTGATCCAGGGAACAGCAGCCCTTGGAGACGGGGATCTTGATTACCGTGTGCCAGTCCTGACACGGGATGAGTTTGGGGATCTTGCCGCATCATTCAACCGGATGGCGACCGATCTCAAACAGAACATCGAGGACCTGAAGCAGACAACGGCCGAGAAAGAGCGGTACACCCGGGAAATCGAGATAGCAAAGAGCATCCAGGAGAGTTTTCTTCCTGAAGAAATCCCGAAGATCCCGGGCATCGATATGGCAGCGTTTGCGCTCCCGGCACAAGAAGTCGGCGGGGACTTCTATGACTTTATCCGTGTCGGCCCGGACAGATGGGGGCTCGTCATGGCAGATGTCTCCGGAAAAGGCATTTCGGCGGCACTCTTCATGGCACTCTCCCGGACCCTTGTTAAGGTGAGTGTCTCCCAGGATCCTGATATCAGGTCTTCGATCCTGCGGGCAAACCGTCTTATTTTTGCCGAATCCCGGTCCTGCATGTTCGTGACCCTTTTCTACGCGGTTCTCGATGCCCGGGCCAGGACCTTATCCTTTGTGGATGCAGGACATACTGCGTCGGTCCATATTACCGGCGGGGAAAACCCGGTGGTTACATTGCTCCGGGGAAAGGGAATGGCGCTTGGTGTTGAAGAGGAGATGGCACTTGAAGAAAAGATGCTCCCGCTTGGGAGCGGGGATCTCATCGTGATGTATACCGACGGGGTTACCGAGGCCGAAAATTCTGGCCATGATATCTTCGGAGAGGAGCGGCTTGCGGCATTTTCCCTCGCGAACCGTCATCTTCCCGCGCAGGATTTTGCGGATGCTCTCCTCCGTGAGATCCGGGCATTCGCAGGATCCGCCCCGCAGGCCGACGACATCACGCTTCTTGTCGTCCGGGTCCGGTGATCCGGGGGCAAGCGTCAGTACCCCCCCGGGATCACACATAGGTATCTGTTTATTTCTGCAGGAGCGGTTCGAGACGCTTCCCTATTTCATTCCAGTTCACGATGTTCCAGAAGCCCTCCACAAACTTTGCCCGGTCGTTCCTGTAATCCAGGTAATACGCGTGCTCCCAGACATCGAGCACCATTAAGATCTGGAACGATGGTATAACGTTCACGTTGTGCTTCTCGATCTGCATGATGATGGGGCGCTGGAGCATTCTGCAAAAAACAAGCGCTGCCCACCCGGAACCCTCGGCGCTGTTTGCAGTCTGTGTAAATTCCTTTTTGAACCGGTCGACGCTTCCGAATTCCCCGGTGATGGTATCAAGAAGTGCTCCCTTTGGCTCTCCGCCACCCCCTTTCTTTGCGGGAGCCATGTTCTCCCAGAAGAGATTGTGCAGCCGGAACCCACCAATGTGGAACGAGAGTTCTTTTGTTACAGCTTTCTGGTCAAGATCCTGCCCGGCTTCGCGTGCTTTTACCATTTTCTCCAGGAGTGCATTAGCCCCGTTAACGTAAGCCTGGTGATGCTTCTGGTGGTGAAGCGTCAGCTGTTCGGCCGAGATATACGGCGCGAGATCAGAATTGTCGTACGGCAGTTTCGGTAAAGAATACAGTTTTCGTGCAGTCATGAACTTCCCCTTCTCTCAGGGTGTCTTTCAGGATTTTCCGCTATTTTATCCTATGTTTCAGGTACCCTCTCCTGCAGTATCCTGGGGCCCGGCCGTCCTGCACGGCGGAACCTGCTTCCCTTTTCCGTTAAGAGAGCGTAGCACGATATACGGAGGCTGTATTCCGGTGTTCCAGTGTTCCCAGTGCGGCGAGTGTTGCAGCCACATGGGTACGGTTCACCGGATAATGCAGGACCTTGGAGAGAACCGGTTCCTGGTCCACAATGAGTACACCGGGGAAAAGAATGTTGTTGAGATAGATCCCGACAAGCACGCACTCTTCGCGGACCGGAGTATTTTCACAGATCTTCCCGAAACCTGTTTTTTCTTCCGGAGACACCCCTCCGATGGGAAAGCGTACTGTACCGTCCACCTGACCCGGCCGGAGATCTGCCGGGACTTCGGCTGCTGGAGACTTCTTATCCAGAACCAGTCGGGCGAGCGGGCAGGAAGAATAATGTTCCAGCGCTATCTTTCCACAAATGACCCCCTGCTCCAGAAGATCTGGGATGAATGCATCGGCGAGATCACAGAACCGGACGACACGCTCTGGGAAGCAGCGATGATACCCATTCTGGTTCGTGCCGGGTACCGGGTAATCCGGTAATTTCCCCCGGGTGGAGGTACGGGGCCTTTCACCAGGCCATCCTGCGAAAAGGAGATGTTCTTTCAGAGCACATGATAAAGAAAAAAGGTGAAATATTTTGGGACTTTTTGATAAATTAACCGGAAGCAGAAATGTAACGCTGACCCCGAAGTCTGCCCTCGTCCTTTCCGCCCTGACCGTTGTTGCGGCAGATGGCGTGATTGATGAGGCAGAGATGCTCGATCTCCAGAAGATCGTCCGTGGCGACAAGAAAGCAGTTGATGTTGCTCTCCAGGCTATCCGGGCAAAGCCGCAGCTCCCCGAGATCGCTGATATGGTCGCAAACGTCCTGAACGAGAAACAGCGGCTCGCTGTACTTGCGATCCTCTTCGACCTCGCGATGGCAGACGGTGTCCTCGCAAGCGAAGAACAGAAAGTTCTCCAGATGTACGTGGACAAATTCGGAGTACCCGAGGCAACCCTGAAGCCGATCATCGACACGGTTGCTGTCAAAAACGATTTCTCGGTTTTTGTGTAACCGGAACGTTTGGATCATTCATTTTAATCTTTTTTCTCCGCGCCGGAAACCGTCGCACTCATTTTCCCGGGAACTCTCGCGGATTCTTCCTATCCCCGTCGGGCATTCCTTTATTATTCTGGGGAACGAGGGTGATCTATGGGCGGGGAATTGCGGTGCAGGGTTGGGGAAATCTGTTCCGATCCGGCTATCGGCCTTTTTGGTATCGCCCCAGCCTCTCGATGGGACACACCCCTTTTTGAACCGTGGGTTCCGCCGGAGTTCCGGCCCTCTGCAATCTGGCCGGAAGTAAAGAGCGTCATTGTTATTGGGATTCCCGTACACCTGCCTGTACTGGAAACTGCTCCCTCCATCTGGTATCATGAATTATACCGGACCGTCAACCAGATGCTGGACATGGATGCGTACCGGATAGCGTGCTGTCTGAACGAATTGGGGTTCCCCTCGGTTTCTATCCCCCGGGACGGGTACGGCTCTCTTGGTATCCTGCGGGAGAGGCCGGTCGTGTTTTTCTCGCACCGGCATGCAGCGTTCCTTGCAGGGCTCGGGAATTTCGGGATTAATAATACGCTTCTCACCCGGAAATACGGACCCCGGATACGGTTTGCGTCGGTATTCACAGCCGCAGAAATTCCTCCGGATCCGGTTCTGGATGATCCGCTCTGTACCCGCTGCATGCGCTGTGTTCAGGTCTGTCCCGTGCGGGCGCTTCCCGGCCAGGATTACCCGGAAGGGCTGACTGAAAAGAAGACCTGTGCCGCCCGATCAGAAGCCCTGTTCCGGCGACATATCTCCCCCTGCGGGCTTTGCATCCGCGTATGCCCTGTCGGAGAGGACCGGCAATTATATAGGCGGGAGGACCCGGACTTGTACCGCGAAGACCCGGGGAAGTATGAAGTTCTTCACCGTGCCTGGGACCATGTCAGATCCTATGGGGGCGGATGATCGGCAGTCCTGGATAAATCGTACCGTTTCACCCTGCCGAAATACAATCTTTTGTTTCTCCTTCTCTTTCAAACCCTTCGGATCTCGTTATACAGCGATACCAGGGAAAGACTGATGAGGTTCAGGGTCGTTGCAAAAGCCCAGAGCCCGGATTCCGACGGGGTGAGGGTACCGATCCAGCCGGACCAGAGCATGAAACAGATGATTGCAAAGGTGAGAAGGGTATCAATTGCAAGAAATATCATGGGCCGTCTCACGATCCTCCCGACCTGTGCAATGGAACAGTAATCGAACGGGGCTTCCTTTCCATAAATGTCGAGAGCAATGCGTCCTGCGTTCATGAGGAGATCGGTCATTGCCCAGACCAGGACCAGCATCCCGAATATCCCGGGAAGCAGGTCACCGGGGGAAGCAAGTCTGACTGCGGTTATCCCGAACAGGATCTTATACACGCAGAACGGAAGCCCTATCGTCAGGCTCTGGAAAAATGGACGCCTGAAAAACTTCTGTATCGCATTCGATTCGCGTTCGTACCTGCAGGTTTCGGATTCCGGTTCTCCGGAGGACATGATAGTAAATCCGCTCGTCGCTCCTGAATATACGGGAACGAACTATATCAAGCGTATGGGCCATACGGAAATCGCTCATAAGAAACGGATTATCGAAAAAGATGAGTGCCGTATCCGGATGACGGAGATTATACCTTATCTCTCTCGGATTTTACACAGGTGCCGGGAAGAAAACCGAGGATGACGAGACAGAATGATGCCGTCACGAAGGTCCCGATAACCGACAGGTACGGGGAAGTGATGATATGGGATTCCCTGAGGGGATACAGGGTGAATGCGATGCAGTACAGGAGGGCCCCCGCGAGAAGGAGCGGCCTTTTCAGGAAAGAGTGGGCGAGCCCGATTACAAGAAGGGCCGCTGCGAAGAAGAAATACAGGAATACCATCATGGTCGCGGCCGTGATTCCTTTCATGAGCAGGATTGCAGCCGGGGTGATCAGGATAAGGATAAGGAGCCCGAGGGAAATTTTCGGGGATATCCGCGACCGGGGGAATGCTATCTGGAACGCAGATGCGAGCAGGAACATGAATGCCAGGAATCCCATATCAATGAGGCTCGGGAAGACCAGGTTCCGCATCCCGAAATAGACCCCGACGTACCATGCAGCGTTTGAAATTGCCCAGATCCCGAACGCACCTGCCGCATACAGAAATTGTTTCGCTCTTCCTTCCTGGTGCCAGAGGATAAGACAGGTTACTGTACCGAGGACTGCAGAAATCAACTGGAGATAATTACTTCCTGCAAGAAAGATCTCGGCGTTGAGGGCCGGGATCGCGATGGCAAGGCAGATTGAAACGGCCAGGATTAGGGTGGCCAGGACCCGCAGCACTTTGATGAGCGGGTCGGGAGAATGTGCAGTGTCCGTCATGGGGATGTATTGAAGGTACCGGGAAAAAAAGTTCTCGGAGCTATTCTGCGCTGTTCTCCCTCCCCCACGGACTTCTTCAGATGGCTTCTATCCAAACATCGACCCGGGAGGCCTGGATCTCATCCTTCGCTCGAAGGTCTGGTAATGGTTTTATCGATGGCCCGCTCACTATTTCCTGATGCGGACGAACAGGCACCAGTATTTTCTCGATCTTGCGGAACGCTGCGCTCACCAGGGCACCTGCCTCCGGCGCAATTTCGGGGCTATCATCGTTGACGAGTTCAATACCATAGTATCAACAGGGTACACCGGGGCACCCAGGAAACAGCCGGACTGCACTGAGCTCAAGCGCTGCTGGAGAAAAGATCACAATATCCCCTCCGGTTCGAACTACGAGCGGTGCCGGAGCGTCCACGCCGAGATGAATGCACTCCTTCAGGCGGGAAAACTGGCACGGGGCTGCACGCTCTACCTTGCCGGGTTCGATGTGGAAACGGGTGCTCTCCCCCGGATCTGGCCCTGCTTTCTCTGTTCCAAGATGATTGTGAACAGCGGCATTGCGAGCGTTATCATGCGGACGAAACCCGACGAGTTCAGTGAGATGGACCCTATCGGATTGTACGAGATGCGGAGCAGAGAAGCACTGGGCGAAGAGAACGGGTGCTGAAATACTAAAAACAGTTTAATTTTTTTGCTGAATACTGCTGTATTCAATCAATGAATTTTTCGTTGGGCAGACATCATCCCTCTGCAATGAGAGGAAACCGGGTAGGTAAGGTTATGCCGAAAATCACGCAGGGGATCCTCTTTCCGGGAGCTGTTTAACCCGGGGGAGTGGGAGTATCCCCGGGGGTCATCTGCTTTAAGCCCGGGAAGATAGTGAAGGCATTATCCATCAGCATTTCCTGAACCTGTCCCGAATATCGAAAGAGAGTATTTGATTTCCCGGGAGGTAACATATCTCAGGAAATGGAATCATCGGTCCGTGTCTCGTTCGTTCCGGTTCCCTCGTGGGCTGGTGTAATTGCAGGCATGATCCTGGCAATCATCGGTGTCGTGGCATTCCTTCAGACCGAAGCTGTGGTGCGTGCTCTCATCCTGATCGCAGCGGTCGGCCTCGCAGCTCTTGGGATCCTGGTTCTCCTGGGGAGTATCTTCCTCGCATCCCATCGTGCGACCTGGCTCCCTTTTCTCGGGACAGGGATAATCCTGCTCGTCCTTGCAACCCTGTTTTACCTTATCCCGAACGTGATGCTCACAATTCTTGTCTTCCTTCTTGCGGTAGCTGCGATTCTTGCCGGTGCCATCATGACCCTCATCGGGATAACGGTCTCCTCAGGGCGAAAGACCCGGATCCTGCTTACCGTTCTTGGTCTCGTCACACTCTTTGTCGGGGCGTACCTTATCTATGAACCCCATCTTTCCGCGATTCTCCTTGTGAAAATTGCAGGAATATATGCAGTCGTCATGGGGATCCTTGCGATTGCCGGAAGTCTTCCCTCGCGAAAAAAGCCTGAAGAGGTCGATGGCTTTTATTACCGGGAAATCCAGGATTGACCGAATAAACCATACAATAGTATTTTCAGCAGGTAACCTGGCGGAATGGGATCAGGTACTGCCCGGGGTGCCGGGCGTATCATCGGGTTCGCCTATATAGGTGTTCTGGATAGCGACAACTTCCGAGCTGTCTTTTGCCTTTGCATAGAGGGAGAGCGGCTCCTCGTTCAACTCGAAGAACCTGACGCCCCAGCTGAATTTTGCAAGGACCTGCTCTGCCTCATCCCTCTCCTGGAGGATGACAAGTGTTGCTGCGATAGCTTCCGCCGAGGTGAGCCGGAACGGGCGCCCGAAATTTACCGGGTTTGCAGCCACGAGAAAGGGGAGTGCCCGCCTGATCCGCCAGGTTCTGACTGCCCCGGTATCAAGCACTTCCCAGGAGCAGTCAAGCGCGGTTATCGAACGCACGGCCCGGTCGGCAGGGGAGACTGCCTGTTCTGCGGTGGGGTCGAGGAGAAGCGTGTTCCGGGGTATCTGGTTTATTTTCTGGACGATTTTTACGAGCCCCGCCCGTTCGAGTTTCTTGATGGTGCATTTCCTCGGGTCGCAGCTGTTGTCCCGGTAGGAATAAAGGGGGATCATCTATCATCTGTGCGTGCCAACACTCCATCAATGTATGTACTGGCCTGTCCCTGCATACTGGACCCGTCGCTCCGCGCCAGGGGGATAACCCGGGATGCCGATCGGGCGGCATTCTTTCTGGCGCTGGAAAGGTGCCGGAAATTCGGGATTGAGGCAGTCCCCCTTCCCTGCCCCGAGACCAGGTACCTTGGGAAGGACCGGAAGCCCGGGACATTCCTGGAACGACTCAACACACCGGAATTCCGCAGCCTGCAACAGGATCTCGCGGAAGCGGTCCGGAAGATCATCGCCGAGCGGGGTTCTCCCCTCTGCATCATAGGGGTGGATTCGTCCCCGTCCTGCGGGGTTACTGCAACCCACTTTGGTACAGTTGGCGGAAGTTCCCCGAAGAGGCCGGGCAGGGGCTCGTTCCTTTCCCTTCTGGCAGATATTCCGGCAATTGACGTGAAGATATTTGCCCGGTACCGGATCTACCTTGCAGCTCCGCTCTTCTCTGAGGCTGAGAGAACCTACAACCGGGATCTTGGCACTTTTCTTACCGGCCATTATTTTGAGGTGTTTCTCCCCCAGGACGCCGGGGACGATTCCAGCTCCCGTACCGAGAATGCGAACCGGGAGCTATTCGAGAAGGACCTTGCAGCCCTGCGTGCCGCCGATCTGGTGGTTGCAGTGATTGATGGAGCTGATGCGGACTCCGGTACCGCATGGGAGATGGGGTATGCCTTCTCTCTTGGGAAGCCGGTCATTGCAATCAGGACAGATTTCAGGATGGCCGGCCATCATGAACGGGTAAATCTCATGCTGGAAATGTCATCAGTTGTTGTTGGCAGTAAAACCGAGCTCCTGGGTGCGCTTCTCCCCCTGGAGGAACCTGGGGTGCCGGCTTTCTCCGGGAAGGTGCCTGATTATAAATAGTATCTTCAAGAAACTTTTGAGGCAGGGAGCCGGTTCAGTTATGGCAAAATCCAGGGCAGAGGACAAGAAAAAGGGAAAAAGTGTACTATCGGGAGAAGTTGATCTGAATTCCGGACCGGTTCCGGAGATTTCTTGCCGGAGTGGGCTCTCTCCGGCAAAAATCAGGGAAGCAGTAATCTCAAACCGGTACCTCCAGATTCTTATCGTTCTTACTGCAATCGGGGCGTTTCTCCGGCTGTATCACCTGGATTTCAACTCGCTCTGGCTGGATGAGGCATCGACGCTCTCGTTCGCGATTCAATCCCCTGCTGACATCTGGGCTGCAACCGTTGGAGGGGAGTTCAATCCGCCGCTCTTTTATTGGATTGAGCATGTCATGCTGGTCTTTGGAAACAGTGAAACAATACTCCGGTTGATCCCCGCTCTTGCAGGAATCCTGATGATTCCGGTTCTCTATCTGATCGGAAAGGAACTCTTTGATAAAAATACCGGAATTATCGCGGCTGCAATTCTTACGGTATCCCCCTTTCATATCTTTTACTCCCAGGAAGCACGGGCGTATTCCCTTGCCCTTCTTTTTGTCAGTATTGCCCTCCTCTTTTTCCTGCGGGCATATCGCTCCAACGACCGGTGCTCCTGGATACTGTTCGGTATTTTTTCAGCACTTGCATTCTGGAGTCATTTCTATTCAGCAATCCTTGTCGGGCTGTTGATTCTCTTCACTCTTGGAACAAAAGTGCGGGATTACGGGAAGAATCTCAAATCACTGGTTCCCCTCCTCGTTGGAATCTGTGCCTTTGTAATCATCTGTCTGCCGCTCATTATTGCCGCCCTCCAGCTCTTTCTTCTCCGGACGAGTGCAGCACCCACCTATGGCATACAGGGATTCTCGATTGTCTGGATCTCGATCCAGCAATTCTTCGGGTTCAATTTGATAGTTTCGGTAATCCTTCTCCTGCTCTTTCTTGTCGGAATCATTCAGATCTTCCGTTCGAACTTCTCCTGGGGGATTTTATTTTCACTTGTTATCGTCGGAACGTTCATCGTGAGCTGGGCGCTTTCCTATAAAATGCCCATGATCCCCCGGTATCTTCTTTTCCTCCTCCCGTTCTTCTTCATCGGGATTGCGGCTATTAACAAACCGATCCTGGCCTCCATTCCCCGGAAATCCGTGATATATATCCTGATTGCGGGTCTCATGGTTCTCAATGCGTGTCTCCTTCCCTCCTATTATTCGACCTATTCAAAAGAGGACTGGCGGGGTTTTTCCCAACAGTTCGGAACGATGACCAAGGAAGGGGATATTGTCGTAGTACTTCCCGGGTACATCCGGCAACCTTTGAACTATTATTATAACAACTCTTCAGCACGTACTTTTGAATACGGGGCGTACTCGGTCAGTGAAATTCTGAATATCACAAAGACCGGTAATGGAACCCAGGAGTTTTTCATTATGACCGGGGATATCGGATCTGCAGATCCCAGTGGCGAAGTTGTAAACTGGATACAGGAAAATACGACCTATATCGGGGAAGACATGGGAATTTATCTCTTCAGATCCCGGTAATTTCAGATTTTTGTATGTGAAACCATGTATGACCTGACGGTAATTATTCCGACCTATAAGGAAGAATCCAATATTGACGCAGTCATTCGTGAAGTGGATGCTGTTTTCACTCAAAACGCAATCAACGGGGAAATCCTTGTTGTTGACGATAGTTCTCCTGACCGTACTGCGGAGATTGTCCAGGATCTGAGAAAAGTCAAGCCGAATCTCAATCTTATCGTCAGGGACAAGGATCCGGGATTATCCCAATCTGTTGTTGAGGGGTTCCGCAGAGCACAGTCCGGCATATTTCTTGTGATGGATGCCGATCTTTCCCACCCCCCGGATCTCCTCCCGAAGATGCTGGAGGAAATCCGAACCGGAAATGATCTTGTTATCGGCAGCCGGTACATGGAAGGGGGCAAAATAGGCGAATGGCCGCTGAAGCGGAAAATTATCTCGAAAGGTGCGACATTTCTGGGAAGACTGCTCTTTCCCGAAGTCCATGATCCTGTCAGCGGTTTTTTTGCTGTCCGGAAGAGTGTCGTGGAGAATGCAGAGCTCAGGCCGAGCGGGTACAAGATACTGCTTGAGGTGCTGGGAAAAGGCAGCTGGGAAAAAGAAAAGGAAATTCCCATGGAGTTTGTGGACCGGGTGACCGGCTCAAGCAAGCTGAAGATCCGGACCATTCTCGAATACCTGGGACAGGTCGCAAATATTGTCGTCTATTCCAGGAGCCATCACGAAAGTAAAGTCTGGCACGAGTGGCTGAAACTGGTCAAATTTGGTTGCGTGGGCGCAACCGGTATTTTAGTCAATATGGGAATGCTGTTCGTTTTAAGTGAATTTTTTAATATCTATTACTTGTTTTCGAGTGCTATTGCAATTGAACTCTCTATTATAACAAATTTCATTCTGAATGATTTCTGGACATTTAAAGATGAGAAAAGCCGGAAACTTCCCCACCGTACCCACCGGCTTCTGTCGTACAACCTTGTATCCATCGGGGGAATGGCAATCAATATGGGATCGCTCGTCTTCTTTACGGAAGTCGTTGGAATAAATTATCTTGTGTCCAACCTGATCGGGATATTCATTGCTTTTTCCTGGAACTTCGTGGTAAACCGGAAAACAACCTGGTGCCTGTAAAGAAAAACCAGTTATGCTGAAAGATGTAAAAAGAACTTCCAGGAAAGAATAATATTTGAAGGGCTCTTTTCCGCAGAACCATTATAGGAAACGATATTGATCCACTGTTTAAGATAATCGATAACTATCGCGAACCGCATTTTGCTCTGCCCTTCAATCCGGTCCTTGAAGCAGATAGGGATTTCCCGGACCCGGACCCAGTTCCCTTTTCCGAGGATCTCAAAACCCATCCTGAATCCGCGGGGTTTCAATGAGACATTTTCTATAACCGATTTCCTGAATGCGAAAAAACCGCTTCCGGAATCATGCACATGCGGTATCAGGACCCTCCCGAGGAGTGCCGCACCAAATGAGAGAACCCTCCGGGTCAGGGACCAGTTCAGCACCCTGCCCTCCCGGATATACCTGCTTCCGATTACCATATCGTACCCCTGGTCTTTGATCAGGGGATAAAAATCCGGAATTCTCTCCGGGGGGTGAGAAAAATCGCAATCGATACACTGGATGATATCTGCCTTCGCATGTTTCATTCCCTCATACAGCGATTGGGAAAGTCCCGGGTTTTCCGTCCGGATTATCAGGGAAAGATTCGGCATCCGGCTCTGAAGGGAACGCACAATAGCAATTGTACCATCCGGGGAGTTGTCATCGACAACCAGAATTTCTGCAGCGATCCCCTCTGCCCGACAGACCCGGTTGATGGTTCCTATCATTTTTTCGATATTTGCCTCTTCCTTAAACGTGGGTATTATTACGGTGATATCATACATTCGCTGTCTCCGGGTGTAAGCAGGCTACGGTACAATGTGGGAAATTTGGTGACTAATGTTTGTATCCATTGATAATATTATAGGTCGGTTGGATCGGAAACCGGAACTCCCCGGTTGCAGAAAGCATGGGTTACGCGGGAAACCTGCTTTGGATCGTTTCTGTTTACAGGATGCCTTGAGTATCCTCGGTATTTTTTATAGTTATAACTCCAGATCTCATCATGGCCCGAAAAAAGGAGAAAGCAATCGAAAAACGGGACAGCCAACCGTCAACGTTTTTTGGGATTCCCCTGAAATATACGACCCTATCTGATGTAAAAAAAAATCTTGCTCTTCTTGTATGCCTCTCCCTTGTGGTCAAAGTTGGTATTGTACTCCTCACAACTCAGGTATTTCACTCCTTCATCGATATGTTTGATACATCGATTTACCTGCAGTATGGACTGAATATTTTTTCCGGCCAGATCCCCTATGTCAATTTCACCGTAGAGTATCCCCAGCTCTTCTTTATTCCGGTCCTCATTGCAACGACATTTGCCATAATCTCTCAAAGCGCTGCGGTTTTCATCCTGTCGTTTCAGGGCCTGATGACCCTCTGTGATCTGGGGTCTCTCGTATGCGTGTACACTATTGCACTTAAACTATTCGATGCCAGACGGGCATTCTTGGCAGGTTTTCTCTATGCAACCGCATTTTCCTCGGCGTATTTTGTTCTGACAAAATATGATGCGTTCCCGGTTTTCCTCCTGATGCTCTCCCTTCTGCTCTATATCGTCGGTAAGGATATCGGGGGATATATCGCAAGCGTGACCGGTTTTTTTGTGAAATGGTTCCCGATCTTTTCCGCAGTCTATTTTGTGTTGCATCACCAGAAGGAGAAAAAAGCTCTCGGTGATTTAAAAATCCCCCTGCTTGCTGCGGTTGCACTCGGGTGTATTGTCGTTCTCCCGTTTCTCATTCTGAATGTCTCTGGGTTTTTTGCAACATATACCGGCCACTTCGGAAGAGCTGCAGAGGCACCAAGTTTTGTATATTACCTGGATATGATTGCTGCCAGCCTGTTCCAGATTCAGTCAATCGATACTGTCATTATGGCAGGGATGGTACTTGTCGAACTTGCGCTTCTGTACCTGTATTTCACCCGGGCCGGTACCGGTCACCTTGTCATGAGTTATTTTATTTTTTTCAGCCTGTTCATATTTGTCATCTCCAACAAGGTGTTAAGCCCCCAGTACCTTCTCTGGATAGCACCGTTTTTCGCGTTATTCCTCTGCTCTACCCTTCGGGAGATGGTGGCGTTCTACCTGGTACAGCTGGTGTTTTACCTGGAATTCCCCTTGTTATTCGGAACGGTGTATACCTCGACAAAAGAGTACATTCCAAGCGATAATCTGCTTCTCTCCTCGTCATTCGCATTTTTCACGCTGAAATTTGCTGTTCTGCTGGGAGCCGTTGTCTATCTGGCATATAAAATGAAAAAATCCTGTATGGCAGAGGAACCCGTATCTCCCTAAGAAGCCGTTATTTTTAGGATTTCATCAATAATCCCTATTATCCTGCAATTCCAACCGGTATACCATGTCAAATATCACCGTCGCGGTCCTTGCCCCGAACGGCTATGCCGACGATCTTGGGAAAAAAGGAACCAGCAGCGATATCACCTTCTATAATCTCAAACGCGGAGACGCCACTATCACCTTCATTGAACCGACAAGATACCCTGAGAAACTCTCCTCCCTCTTCTATGCAATCTCTCTCGCAGACCGGGTTGTTCTCGTGGTGGACGAGATCAATGCCTCGTTCGGGGAAACCGTCCTGATGCTCCAGTCTGACGGGAAGTCAAACGGCTATCTTATCTTCCGGAACTACCTCTCCCCGGACCTGGTTGCGCCTCTCATCAAAGGAACCGTCCTCGAAAAGTACGAGGTCCTGGAACACGATCCTCTGGGGCTCCGGGAGAAACTTCTCGACGCTGCGGCAAAACTTACCGCCCACCAGAAAGCGAAGGACTCCGGCAATGGGACGATTCCTATCGACCACCACTTCAATGTGAAAGGAGTCGGCATCGTCGTCCTCGGTTGCGTCGCCCACGGGATCATCAAAAAGCACGATTCCCTGAAACTCCTCCCTACGACAAAAACCGCCCAGGTACGGTCCATCCAGAAGCACGATGACGACGCGGATACCGCGACAGCCGGGGACCGTGTCGGTCTTGCCCTCAAAAACCTCGAACCGGAAGATCTCGACCGGGGTTATGTCCTCACGAACGATCCCGCAATCCGGAGCTCAACCACTATTACGGGAAAAGCGGAACTCGTGAAGTACTGGCCGGCACCTCTCAAGGAAGACATGGTCCTCTATGTCGGTCATTGGATGCAGTTCCTCCCGTCGCGCCTCACAAAAGTATCTGCAGACGGAGACTGGAAACAGCCGGTACTTACGCTCACGCTTGAAAAAGCGCTTGTGTATCCCCCTGGCGCCAGGATTGTCCTCCATTACCTCGAAGGCGGCAAGCTTCGGGTAGTGGGGACACTCGTTCTTTCCTGATCCGGCCGGATGGTGCCGGAAGACTCCAAGATATCTTTTTCCGGTTCCTGTTCCGGGAACGACCTCCCGGAACTGTGTTTTTAATACCCTGAACCGTAACCAGTACTGTACGTGATCGCCATGCTCGAAACCATCCTGCCGTGGATCATCGGGGGCATCATAGTCCTCGTCCTGATCGGTATCGTTTTCTGGTATTTCGGCACCTACAACCGGTTCTACAGCCTCAAGAACTCGTCCGAGGCAACGCTCGGCCAGATACGGGTCGCGATGAAAAAGCGGCTTGACATGATCGACCAGCTTCTCGGGGCGGTCAAGAGCTATGCCAAGTTCGAAAAGGAAACCTTCGAAAAGGTCACTGCCATGCGTGCTGCCGTTGCAACCGGTGGACCGGGTGACCTGAACAAGGTCGAGGCGGAATCCCGGTCGATGCTTGGCCGGCTCTTTGCGGTTGCCGAGAACTATCCCGATCTCAAGACCAATACGACCGTTACCACCCTGATGAGCTCAGTAAAGGATATTGAAGACGAGATCGCCCGCCAGCGGTACACCTACAACAACATCTCCCAGCAGTTCAACACGATGATGGATACGATCCCCTCGAAGTTTGTCGGGCGCAGCACCGGCCTTCCGAAGCTGGAGTACCTCCAGTTCGAGGAAGCAATCGCGACCGCACCCAAGATAGAGTTCTGAAACGACCATGGGCGAGATACACCAACTGGCTGCTCTTGTCGTGATCGGGGCATTGCTCTCCGTGGGGGGAATCGCACTTGTTACCTGCGGGGCATCCTTCACAGAAGGAGATCTTGTGGTTGACCAGTATTCTGCTGCACTCTCCCCCAATGGAACCCTTACGGAGCAGTATACGTATTCCGTGAAAAGCCCGGGAACGTACCGTATGCTGTACCGTACGTTTGACGATCCGGTCTCTGCTACCCTGGATGAACCTCACATCGAGTTCATCGGGATCAATCCCCCGGAGGGAACTGTCGGGTATGTGAAGGACAGCACCGGGCAGGTTCGTACCTTCGGGGACCAGAGCGATTCCTCTGCCGTAAGCACCATTGCAAACCTTGCCGAGAAGAATGAGATCGGTGTCTTCCGGCCCTCGTATTTTGCCAGGGGGACGTATACGTATTCCATCACGACCCGGTTGCATCCCCCTATCCAGTATGACGGCAGCATTTCCCACCTGAATATCAAGTTTGCAGGAAACCGGCACATCCCCTACCATGCCATCACTATAACGGTTCCCGCTGCCGGTGTCGAAACCGTATATCCGTACCCCCCCACGCTTACGAAAGAGCAGATCGGGGATACGCTGGTCTTTATGGGAAGCCTCCGGGAAAACGAGATCGGAGCGGTCGAACTGCTGCTCCCGAATTCAAGCCTTGCTTTGATGACCGGGTACCCGGTCCTGACGTCCGATGTGGCTGCAGCTGCGTCATCGGCGAATTTCTGGTACAACCTCCCCTATTCGGTTGGATCGCTTCTTGAAATACTGGGATTTGCGGCAGTCATCCTCATTCCCCTGCTCTTTATCGGGATCTACTACCGGTACGGCAGGGAAAAAGTGTTTACGGTGCCGGAGTACCTGAGCACGATCCCGGACCCGGCCATGAAACCCTGGCAGGTGAACCTGCTCTTCAAGGGCGATGCCCTTGACTTTGACAAGGACGGGTTCTATGCGACACTCCTCGATCTGCACCGGAGAAACCTGATCCGGATCACGGAGAGCCCTGACGGGGAGACGGTCCAGATAAAAATTCTTGAATACACGACAAAAGACTCCTATGAACAGCGGGTCCTCAATTTCCTTCGTCTGGTTGCAAAAGACGATGTCTTCGATACCGGGGCCCTGAAAGCGCTCGCCGACAAAGCGCGAGGTTCCAGCGCATCGGAAGCGACCATGCTTCAGTACCAGAATTCCTTCAACGATGTGACCCGTCGGGTGGATACGGACATATCCGACGCGTATATTGTCGACGGTCGGGATCACCTAGTCCCCCTTCTCCTGGTAACTGCTGTTCTTGGCGCGATCTCGTTCCTGCTCTTTGTCCTCTCCAGTACTGCGACCTATCTTTCGATAGCTGCCATCATCCTCTGGGTCATTGCGGTAATTGAAGTCGGGATTGCGATGGCATTTCCCTCCACGCTTTTCGGTCACTGGAAAGATGACCGGTTCAAGGAGAAGCTAGAGTGGGACGCCTGCACAAAGTTCCTCTCGGATCTTGCCATGATGCGGAAATATTCCCCTGCCGATATTTCCATGTGGGGAGAATGGCTTGTCTACGGGACGGCGCTCGGCGTGGGGGACAAGGTGGAAAAAGCCATGAAAGATCTGGCCATCAATATTCCGGATGCCGGGGTTCCCATCGGCCTTCACATGGCATTTATTCCTATAATCGCGTTCACCCCTCCCAGTCACGGGGGACCCGGTGGGGGCGGGGGATTTGGTGGAGGCTTCGGAGGCGGCGGAGGGTTCGGCGGGGGTGGCGCGGGCGGCAGGTAACCCTGTCCTCCCGGTTCTCCCACCTTCCCTATTTTTCTTTTTTTCAGAATTCTCTCGCGTCATCCCTGTTCCGGATTCTCGGAAACCATATCTCCTGATGATGAGGATAAGTACCCCATGCAGTACGCGGAAGGCCGGCCGGGACGTATTTTTGTATTGCGGGTGGATCACGGGGAGGATCTTCTCGCCACGGTACGGCAGTTCCTGGCAGATAAGGACGTGAAATCCGGCTCCCTTTTTTTCCTGGGGGCGCTATCGGAGGCACATCTTGTCTCCGGACCGGTGGAGCCGGTACTTCCTCCGGTTCCCCGGAAGTACCTGCTGGAAGGGGGATGGGAGCTTGCCGGGATGGGAACAATCTATCCCGGGGAAGGAGGGCCGGCGCTTCATTTGCATGCGGCGCTCGGGAGGGGCGAGAGTTCCCGGACCTGCTGCCTGAGGGAATTTGTGAAGGTCTATCTTGTCATGGAAGTCGTGATCTTTGAATTCACGGGATTTTCTGCGGAGAGGAAACTGGATCCAGTGACCGGTGTGCATCTCCCGGTATTCTCCTGACCATGACGCCGGACGACTCCCGTTCATGTGCCCAGCCGCAATATCTTCCGGTCTCCCTGAGGGAAGCGGAGCGTCTCGGGATAAGACAGTTCGATATCATTCTGGTGACCGGCGATGCTTATGTGGATCATCCTTCGTGGGGCACTGCACTCATTGGCCGCGTGCTCTGGGATGCCGGGTACACGGTCGGGATCATTGCGCAACCGGATTACCGGAGCGATACCGATCTCCGGAAACTCGGTTCACCCCGGCTCTTCTTCGCGGTCTCGTCCGGGAATGTCGATTCGATGGTGAACAACTATACTCCGAACCTGAAACGCAGAGGTGAGGATGTCTATTCCCCGGGTGGCGCCCTGAAGCGTCCGGACCGGGCGCTTCTCGTGTACGCTGACCGGCTGCATGCGCTCTTTCCCGATGTTCCATTGATCCTGGGAGGGATCGAGGCAAGTCTCCGGAGGTTCGCCCACTACGATTACTGGAGTGACAAGGTGCGGCAGTCCGTCCTCGCGGACAGCCCCGCCGATCTCCTGGTGTTCGGCATGGGCGAGCGGCAGATTCTGGAGATTGC
>JBDKRP010000158.1:0-5318 GCA_039683275.1 Methanoregulaceae archaeon
ATCGATGCGCCGACCGGGAGCGGGAAGTCGAGCGTAGCCGCCGCCCTTCTCGCTGCACGGAAAGGCAGGAAGATCTTAATCGCGGTCCGGACGGTCAGCCAGCTCACGACATTTATCCGGGAACTGAAGATGATCCGGGAGAAG
This sequence comes from Methanoregulaceae archaeon, assembly GCA_039683275.1. Lineage (GTDB taxonomy): Archaea > Halobacteriota > Methanomicrobia > Methanomicrobiales > Methanospirillaceae > JBDKRP01. Next base: position 145 of record JBDKRP010000158.1, read on the forward strand.
CACCGGGCCCTCAAGTTCGTGTACCTGGTCGGGAAGCGGAACATGTGTCCCCTGGGCGGAGAGGGAGACGTGTACCGCTGGTGTGAGGGCGTGAAGGCATTCTCGCTTTCCCTCATGAAGGAGCGGGCGGAACGGGGGGCGCTTGTTCCCTCCAAAGACCCCTTCGTTCTCCAGCAGATAAAAAAGATGGACTGGGAGAAGCCGCTTATCTGCCCGTACTTCATCGCGAGCCGGGTCTTTGTCCCTGCCGAAGGGCTGGGAATCCGGATGATTCCCTCGACGGCCCTTAAGACCCGGGCCGAACGGCTGATCTCGGAAAGCATTTCCCCCCGGGAGCTCCCGGCATTCTGCGACGACCTCTGCCCGTACGAGACCGCGATGCAGGCAGCCCGATCAGCTGACGTGATCATTCTCAACTACCATCATCTCTTCAATGATGATATACGGGAGCAGCTGTACGCAAACCTCCAGATCGAGCCCCGGGACGTCCTGCTGCTCATCGACGAGGCCCATAACTGCGGCGAAGTGATGCAGGATATCCAGAGCATCACGCTCGAGGAGGCAAAACTCGACCAGGCGCTCCGGGAGCTCGGGAACCTCCGGAAGCAGCACCGGGGTGCAGATGCGGTCCGGCACGTCCTCCCCCGGATCCGTGACTTCATGCACGGGCTCCGGAACTCGCACGAAGCAGAGGACTGGTTCGATCCTGCGATCTTCGAGCGCCGGGTCCTTCAGGAATCCCTGTACGGCAAACTTCCGGATATCGTGGACGACCTGATGGCAATCGCAGAATTCATCCGGGAGAAGAACACGAAAGCCGGGGAATACCGGGAGACGGCAATCGAGCGGCTCTCGGAGTTCTTCTTCCGGCTCTCGCTCGCAACGACCGACCCTGCTTACCTGACCGTGTACCGGAAGGAAGGCGAGGGGATAGCGCTCGATGTCCGGAACATCGATCCCGCTGCAAAACTGGAGGCGCTTGCCCGGGACCATGCCTGCTGCGTGATGATCTCAGGAACCCTTTCCCCGGTCGAGAGTTACCGGAAATACTATTTCGGCAAAAGCCCGGTCGAGACCCTCTCCCTCCCGAATGCATTCCCCCGCGAGCGCAGGATCCTGCTCGGGGCACAGGATGTGACAACTGCTTTTTCGATGCGGCAGAACCGGGAGAACCAGGAAAAGATCGAGGAGTACATCGTCCGGTTCGCAGGCCTGCCCGGGAATCTCGCGATATATTTCCCGTCGTACCAGATACTCGAAACATTTTCGGAGCGGGCGAAGCGCAGGCTCCGCAGCCGGGCGCTCTTCATCGAACCGAAGGAAGCGCATGAAGCGGGAGAGGCGCTCAAGACATTCCTCTCACTCCCGTCAAAAGGCGATTCGGGAGTCCTGCTTGCGGTGACCGGAGGGAAATGGAGCGAAGGGCTCGATTACCGGGGCGAGATGCTGGGGGGCGCTATGGTGATCGGCCTTCCGCTCGCGCCCTACACACCGGTCCGGAAGATGGTTATCCAGTACTTCCGGAGAAAGTTCGGGCCGGAAGGCGAGTTTATCAGTTACACGCTTCCCGCGATCAACCGGGCGATGCAGGCCCTGGGCCGGGTGCTCCGGACCCCCGAGGATCGCGGGATCCTGGTCCTTGCCGAGAAACGGTTCCTGGACCGGGAGGTCAGGTCGGCACTTCCCGGCTGGATGCAGGAAGAACTGGTTTCCTGCGATCTCGAAGCGTTTTCAGCGGCTGTGTCCCGGTGGAAACTGAAAAAGTAAGAGTGTCCTGCCGGGAAGGACAGCGCGAAGGGATACATCCCGCCCGCAAGATCCGATCTTTTTAAAAATTATTATCGGCATTTTTACCGGATAAGCCGGCATAACATTACCCCGGTGGTTTTCCTGCATCCAGTTTTCCTGCATAGTATCAACGAGGGTTTTCTCTGGCCCGGAATATCCGGAACTGCAGGTTCCGCGATACTTGTGTCGCCAGTACAATTCTTAAATAGTTTTTCCGTGCACCCTATGCCAGAGAGAGGAGCATCAGAATAATGGAACATGTCCCGGGAAAAAAGATGGGAAAAGTCGTCCTGTACGCGCTCAGCACCTGCCAGTGGTGCGCGAAGACGAAGGAGCTCCTCCGGGAGCTCGGGGTCGAATTTGATTACGCATATGTCGACCTTGAGGAAGGAGCAGAACAGGAAAAGCTCATGACCCAGGTCGAGCGGTTCAATCCCCGGGGTTCATTCCCAACCCTTGTCCTCAATGATGAACGAAGTATAGTCGGGTTCCAGGAAAAAACTATCCGGGAGGCGCTGGGAACATGACCGGCCCGGAAATTCCCGAAGACCTGATCGGGAAAACGTTCCTGAAGATACAAAAAGATGCAGAAGATAACGGCTACCACCTGAACCCGGACATCCCGTTCACCAGGAACCTGGTACGGGGGCTTCTCGTCAACCAGATGCGGTACGGCTACCAGGCCTGCCCCTGCCGGCTCGCAACCGGAACGAAAGAGAACGATCTTGACATCATCTGCCCCTGCGACTACCGGGACCCGGATCTCGATGAATTCGGCGCCTGCTACTGTGCCCTCTACGTCACAGAGCCCATCGTGAAAGGTGTCCAGACCCTCACCCCGATCCCCGAACGCCGGCCGCCACGAAGTGAACGGGAAAAGGCCGCGACAGTGGGCAAGGCCGGAGGTCCGGCTCCCGTCCTCACGAAACTCCCGTACCCGGTCTGGCGCTGCAAAGTCTGCGGGTACCTCTGCGCACGGGACAGTCCGCCCCAGGTCTGCCCGGTCTGTAAGGCCGGGAAGGAACGGTTTGAACGGTTCCTCTGACCCGCAATCCCTGAAGCAGGAAAGGTAGCCTCATTACGAAGCGGAACACTTTCCTGTACATGGCATCACGCGTAACTGTCGAGGTCATTGGCTTCAGGGAAGCCTCCTGCTCCCCGTTTCCCTGCGATGAAAACCGGAGTTGTTCTCTTACGGAATGTCACCCGGGCGGAAAACTCCTCCCTGCGTTTGAAGCCCTCAAAAAAGAACTGAAACCCGTATACGGGGACACGGTCACTCTCAAATTTACACCTCTCGATGAAGGGGTGCCCGGTTATGTGCGGGAGATCATCGACAAACACTATCCCCCGCTGCCCATCATCCTCGTGAACGGCAGGCTCACTCCCATCGGGAGAATCGTTGTCGATAAAATCCGTGCCGAGATCGAAAAAGAACTGGCCTCGTGAGGCTGTGCTCTCTTTTTTGGAAGGTTCCGGGAAAAGGACAGGAACGGCCTGTACAATTCCCCGGCTCATAACGGGGCTGATAATCGGTAACGCAAACCCGCAGAAGGGCGGTTTCATAATTTCCGGATTAAAAGTAAAAAATTTCTATTGTCCGTGCAGCTCATTGAATCGTTACGAGGGGATGCGGCCGTGCCCGACCCTCTTCCCACCCGCAGAACAAATATGGGTCAGGTATTCACTCAGAGAGAATCATACTCCATCTTTCAATTTCCTGAATAGCTCAGTACGAGTTCCCTGCTTGTGAGCGGACGGAGGATCGGGCACGCGAACCTGCCCGGGAGGAGCGGTTTCCCAATCTTCGGTTGAGGACCATACATTCGCCACTCGATTGCATATGCTGCGGATCCTGTATCAGATAGAAAGCATACCTGCCCTTAAGGGTGACTTCATACGTTTCTCCACCGGATGCAGGAAGGAAAGGAATCCGGCCGGCACAACAAAACACCCGGGAACGGACCGGCATATTTCCCCGTTATTTTCCCTCTTTCGCTTTTCTCATCAGGGCAAGAAGTCCCGTGAGGATCTCCTCAGGTGCAGGGGGGTTCCCGGGAATTTTCAGGTCGACCGGAAGAATTGCGTCGGCTCCACCCAGGACAGCATAGGTCCCTTTGAAGATCCCGCCCGTGCAGGCATCGTCCCCGACTGCAACCACGAATTTTGGTGCAGGCATCGCATCATAGGTTTTCCTTGCGGCTATTGCCATGTTGTGCGTCACCGCCCCTGTAACGATCAGGACATCCGCGTGCCGGGGGGATGCGACAAAGGTAATCCCGAACCGTTCCACGTCATAGAACGGGTTACTCAGGTTATTGAGCTCGATCTCGGTTGCATTGTCGCTCCCGGTATCCAGCTCGCGTATTGCAAGGCTGCCCCCGAAAACCGCATCAACCTCTTCTTTGATCTCCCCGAGAAGCCTTAAAACCGCTTCGTCCCGGGCCGGGACAGATTCGGTGACTTTCTTGCGCAGCATACAGGAAAACGCGTTTACCATCTTGCATCACCCTAGAGATCCGTCCCTGAATAGGAGAGATTCAGGCTCTTGTTGATCACCGGGAAATCCGCGATGATGTTCCCCTGCACAGCATGTTCGATGGCCTGCCAGTTGCAGAACGAGGCGGTCCGGACCTTGTACCGCCAGAGAGTCCCGTCCCGGATGCAGACCCAGCAGAGGTTCTGGCCCCGGGGCGATTCTACGAGCGCCAGGCTATGGCCGTCACGTACCGATACCGGAGATTCTCCGGCAGCTGCGCCTCCCTGCACCGGCCCTTTCGGCATCTCCGCGACGAGACGTTCGATCAGGCTGAGCGACTCCTGGATCTCTGCGGCTTTCACCGTGAACCGGGAGAGGACATCCCCGTCATGGAGTGTCGGGACCTCAGGCCGGAACCGGTCATAGATCCCATAGGGGGTATCTATCCTGACATCGGCCTTCCGGCCCGATGCCCGTGCGGCAGGTCCGGAGAGTGCGAGCGGGACGACAAGGTTCGGCCTGATGATGCCGGTCGTTGCGAACCGGTCGATGACAGACGTTGTGGAGAGGACGATGCGCAGGCCGATACGGAACTGTTTCCGGATCTTCCGGGTGAACTCCGTAAGCCGCTGCAGCTCCGCATCCGGGATATCTTTCGTGACGCCCCCGATGCAGATCATGCCCCGGAGGAACCGGGAGCCGGTCAGTTCCCGGTTCTTCCGGAAGAATTCCTCCCGCAGGACAGCAAACTGGTTTGCCCCGAGCGGGAATGCGACATCGACCAGCATGCCGGAGAGATCGCCCAGATGGGAGCAGATCCGTTCCATCTCCAGGAAAATCGTCCGGAGGAACCAGGCCCGCTCCGGAACGGTGACTCCGGAGATCCGTTCGACTGCAAGCGCGAAAC
>JBDKRP010000159.1:0-50218 GCA_039683275.1 Methanoregulaceae archaeon
TTCTTCGTTATCGGTAAGGTAATTTACTACTATGTCTCTTAGATTCATTGCCCTGTACCCTCTTTGTTTCCAATTCACTGTTGGATACAGGGCTTCTTACATTTTACAGCACGTCGTGTACGCTACCGAAAATAAATTGAGAAGCCCAGAAATAACCTCAAAATTAAACGAGATTTTTTTGAGTAGTTATCCTAACGGAGGAAATCTCAATAATAGTTCACTTTTTCAAGAAAAACATGGGTTAATTAGTGCCAGATTATTACTTTTTTTGTTAAATCAAAAGCATGGGTCTTCATGGAGTGAGGAGGCGAATGATGCAATTAAGGCAATTATATTACATACTGGTCAAACTGGAAATGAGACGATAGATGTCAGAACGGACCCCTTATCAGCATTGTTATTGATTTGTGACGAACTTCAGGAATGGGGACGCCCCCGCTCAGTATATTCTCCCTATTATGAAAAGGATATGAAATCTCTAAAAATTGACATTGATAACGGAAATAATTCAGAAAATGCCAAAATTATTTACAATTACCCAAAATCTGCCATTCTGGAACCATCACGAGAAGAAGATAAAAAACGCAATTTAGGTAGATTAATCGGGATATCTATGGAAAATAAGAATGAGAATTCGACTTAATTTTTTTTAGGGTTGTCGATTGTATCACAACTCGTGTGAAGTACATTCTTGAAAACAGCGAGGAAGGGCCGTCAGCCGAATGCGGAGCATGAGGCCTGGGACCTGACGAGCGTACCGAGATCCCGGTACACCGCGAGGGCGGGGGGACCGGCCCCGGTTACCGGGCGTGAAACGGACGGTCGCGGGCCGGTCGGGCGGGCTCCTGAAAAACAAGGAAAATTCTTCTTTCGCAAATCCGGGTTCAATCCTTTTCACTTTCGCACCGCTCACGACGTGAGTATATAAGGTCTCACGTCGATAACTACGTGGTGAAAAACACCATGACGCCAACAAATACAGAAGTGACTTTCGAGCATATCGGGGCAGCCCGCCTCTATAACAACTCGGTCCGTATCGATGTCAAGACAATGCAAGCAGTTATTCCCGCCGGGGAAATCCGGAAACTGGAAGAACGCTGGCCGGCATCCGTCTATGATATCTCGGACATCATGAAGAGCAGCGATGCGGCCCCGGTCGGAAGGGCATGGATCACCCGGTCCGGGAAAGCAGTGATGATTGCGATCAACGGCATACAGTACGTTTCACCCCTCGCCCAGGTCAAAGGCATGCTGAACGGGGAACGGAAATATGCCAACGTCTCGACGATGCACACCCTGCAGCCCGCCGGGGTGACGGCATGAACTCGATTTTTGATGCAATGCCCATCGCGGATCTCCAGGAACTCGAACGGCTGGAGATCGCCATCAAGAATATGGAGGGGTGGTCCTTCCATCTTCAGGCAAACGCCCAGGATCTCCGGCTCCGCCGTGAAGAGATCATCACCTCGTGGAAAATCCGGGCCGAGAAAGAAGGACTGGAAAATCTCATTGCTGAACGGCAGCGGCAGGATGCCCTTGCATGGATCTATGATCCGCTTCCCTCTGCCCAGGTGGCAGAGGCACGGGAGGGATACCGATGATCTCTGCAGAGGAACTGGAATCTTCCCTCTCCCATTTTACCGGCACGAGCCAGTATTTCCGGGATCCCCTTACAAAACTGATCTATACTGAGGGTATCCGACACCTGGTCGAGCAGGCCGGAGCGAACTGGCTTCTCACGGATATCGGCGCAGTATTCCGGTACAGTCCAAAAGTACGGGATATGGGCTTCCAGCTCTGGACGCTTGTTGTAAATCCGGATGCAACGGCACTTCTCACCTGCAAGGAAGATTGCGATATGCCGGTACTCTACGAACAGAAATACGGATACACAGATTTCCCGGTCGGGACCTGGAAGATGTATCTCTATAACGATGTCCTGATGGTCCCTTCGGAGTACTGAGGCGGTACCATGATGAGTATGTGAAGTATCCGGCGGTATAACCGGAAACAACGATCCTTTTTGGGAATGCTCCGGTATATCCGGCGTGTCCTCTTGAGGTCGTACCGGAAATATATCTGTGGAATCAAATCTCCCTGATTTTTTCAGAAAATGCGTCAGAAAAGGCCCGGCAGAAACACCATGACGCCAATCAAGGAATATTCCTGCCGGGTTGGTACACAATCGGCGTCCGGGATTATCTTTCTTGGCAAGTGCCCACCCGAAGACTCACGCGACGGTCCCTCCGATTCGGTCCCGTAACCGGCTCGCCTTCCTCCCGCCCACGGGTTGTTGTTCTCATGGCCCGCAATCGCTTTCCTCTACCCACCCGATGCGGACGCGACCGGTCGTTTCACGCCCGGACTACTCCCCTGCCCCGAAGGGGAATCCTCGTACGGAACTGCCCGACCCACGGGCGGGAGGAGCACGGCCCGGAGGGTGGCGAAGTGTGGGGATGCCTGTCCATCCCCTAAATGAGCCGAGTGCGGGAGGCGGGCTATAGGGCGCAGTGCCCCGAACGAGCGTCGCGACGGGGTGCGAAGGTAACGAGACGCATCAGCGGCGAGTCCGAGCCCCTCGTGCGTCACGCTCGTGAGTCACTGAACGTCTGCGAGTGCTGAGTACACAGCGACGAGCACGACGCGAAGCGTGCTGTGAGGAGCGTGCCGGTGCAGCATCTCTGAAGTGAGGCCACGAGCGAAGGGGTGCGTCTTCGTATCAGGAATCAACCTGGAAAAAGCAGCGAGGATATGAGAAGTGAACCGGAGCAATGCGGAGGTGAACGAGCATTTCCGAGCGTCTGCCTGGCAGTTCTCTATTTGATATTCCACGTCCTCCTTTCTCGAAATGATTGGGAAATGTTCCATTTGTGGATTCGAAAATAGGCCCACAGATAACTTCTGCGGAGGATGCGGGGTGGATCTTCAAAAACTGAATGAAGAGAAAGAGGGGAATCCATCTTCTCATTTAAAGACGAGACCTCAAAGAAATATGGACAACAAGGCTTCTGACCAACCCGCGACAGAAACCGATATGAAATGGCATTCCTTGTCAGATCTTTTCTCGCAGGAGCGACTTACAGCATCACTCTTTTTTAATCTGATACTTACATTCGGTTCAGGTCATAAACAACTGGCATTTTGCGACTGCGCTGCGTGTGATGAGGGTTTCCGTGACATGCTGGCCTTATTGATCAATGTAACCGAAAAGAAAAATCTCAAGGCATCAAGTCCGGAGATCGTAACCCGGGCACGGGAAATGGATCGAACCAAATTCAAATTGGATTTTTCGAAATTTTTTACGAATAAGATATGTCCTTCCTCAAATGCAGATGATCCAGGAAACGTGTCGGTAGGGGAAAATTCTCAAAACTCCGGAAAAATCGTGATTGAAATCGGGAGTGAAGCTATTGAAAATGCAGTATTCAACGTTCTGAAAAGCGACAAAGGTCAGGAAGTTCTCCGTTTTCTTTCCCAAAAGAAACCGGGTCGCCCCTCAAAAGGGAAATCGTCCAAATTATAATTTTCGACCAGAAAGTTTGTTCCGTCTCGTGTGGACTCTGTTTCTCATGACACAGCCCCGTTGGACCTATGGGAATCCCAAATCAATAACGGGCATTCTTCATTATACCGATGCCACAAGCAGAAAAACAGACGTTGGTTGCGGCGATGACAATGGACAGAAACAAGAAGCCAACACTTCGCTGAGTATGCTCTTATCCGATTTATTGGAGATTTACAACGCTGAACAGCTGAGGGTAAAGATCACGGTTGAAGTTCTGGATCCACCGCACCCGGAGCCGAAATATTTCCTGAACGATGAGACTGCAATGGATCTCCTGGAGAAGGATTTGACGAACACTGAGAAGACAGGACATTTCATACCTTTGGATTCCTGTTAGGTATGGTGCGCGATCCACTAGCTTACAGTGTTTTTCGTGGTCCCCAATCTCACTTACTACGATTCCCAAAAAGGTCTAGTTTGAACCCGGATTAGAATAGATTCGAACAATTTGTCAGGATTCTGGTCGGGGGTATTCAGGCAAAATGTTCGAATTTTTTTAATGTCATTATTCCGTGTGCCCGTTTCGTGCGATGGATCTATCCCTCACGAAGAATCCTGTACCATTATTCTGATAATTCCTGTCTTTTCAAAGGTCAACAGATAAAATTGGGTGTCTTCGCATGATTTCTATCTACGGAATCAGGAATATTGTACTTCTTCTACAAATACCCGGCCTGTAATCTGCAGAATGTTGAGATGGCCAGGGCATTCAGAACTCCTGCAGAAATACACTAGGCACAATTCCAAATTTCTGATGTATTGAGGATTGTGCGGGATTATTCTTATGATCCTGTAACAAAGGATACTTCAGTCCGGCATAATACCGGCAGGACCCGTGATACCTGTGGAAAATCCGAAAGTACCGGAACGCATTGGGAGCGGACAGAACAAAACGATCGTTCTCCTTCTTGTCATTATTATTGCAGGAGTCCTCCTCCTCACAGCAGGACTCCTTCTTACATCTCCCGCCCACAGGGCAGGGAACATTACCGCTGTTGTTTCCATTGAGGCCTCGCCCCGGAACTATTCTCTCTGGATGAGTTCGGTACCGGGAATGGGGCTCACCCCGAACGTTACCGGAACAGCATCCCAAAATCTTACCTACAGGTGGAATACCAGTTACGGAATCTTTGCGAGCTGGTCGGCATTGACCGGTTACCGGGTTCTTGATCGTGGCTCCGGAGTCACCAATAACGGGGAAACGGTGTACTGGAATTTTTATAACGGGACTTCCGGATCCATCCCGAATGATCCTGTCGTGATCCGCCTGTCGGTAACCGATAAGAATACGGGTGCCCGTGTAGGGGCATCGGAAATCCGCGTGGATATCATTGATAATGTCACGGCAGTAGTGATGGAATAAGGAACCGTTCCAGCGGCAGGAAATCGCCGGGAACGAATTCATCAAAAACGCGTATTTTTATCCCGGATTCCCTGACACAGCCATTCTCTAGGAGGCAAGTACCGGCTCCCTTCATCAGATATCACCTCCCCGCCGGATTTTCAGGTACACCCCTATCCCAATCGCTGTGAGGATGCCAGCCGGCACAATCCAGAAAAGCCAGCCTGGGATCGGGTCGTGTGTCGATGAGAATGAACCCGTAGAAGACTCCCCGGAAGCAGACCCGGTGACTGCTGTACGGGATGCGGAAGACTGGCTGGCAGACGAGGATACCCGGGACTCGCCCGGAATAGCCGCCGCCGATGATTCCTGCGACGTATTTGTCACGTTTTTCAGTATACTCCCAACGGAATCGGATGATGGTGTCTGGGAGGATGTACTCTCAGCATTCGTTGTGCCTCCCATAATTCCTGTGCTTGTCTGGCTCAGTTGCGATACCGATGGCTGGATCTGCGTGGAACTTCCGGTGAGTGCCGCATTCACGGCGGTCTGAACCTGGGTCGTGGTGTCAGAGCCAAGTTTTGTTACGCTGTCCGAAATCTCGCCGGTGGATGGGATCTGTCCCGTGAGCGAAGAGATGGCAGAGGACAACCCTACCTTGGCGGAATCGATCGCGCCCAGTACCTGGTCGGCCGCATCGGAGCCAGTCCGGGAAATTTGTCCTGATAGGTCGTCCGATGTGCGAATCGTGATTGGAAGCGTCCCGGGAACAGCGGTTGCAACACCATAAATGCCGACAATGGCGAGAAGGATTCCCGCTGTAGCAAGAACTGCAGATACCCCCTTTTCCAGATGGATCTCCCCGTTCGCCCCGTGTGGGAAAAGATTGCGTCAAATCCCTTTAAAAGTTCCGGTTGGGAAATCCGGTACAAGCGCGGTTTCGAACCAGCATCTTTTATCAAAGGATCACCTAACCATTCTATCATTGTACTGATAGGTATCTGAACCTGAATGCAGGACTTTGCTGCAGGTGAACATCCATGAGTCTGGAAGAACGCGATCTAACCCGGGCAAATGCTGATCCGGAACCACCCGAGATCTGCCGGAATCCGCCAAAGGTCCTTACCGGAACCGAGAAGGGAATTGTTCTCCTTATAGCAGTCCTTGCGGGATTCCTGACCCCCTTTGACGGGGCTGCGGTAAACATTGCGCTCCCCACGATTGCATCCGAATTCCACATGGACGTTATCGCCCTCTCGTGGATTGCTACCGCGTACCTCCTCGCTGCAGCGCTCTTTCTTGTCCCGTTCGGGAAGATTGCGGATATTTATGGCAGGAAAAAGATCTTTTTGTACGGTATCGCTATCTTCGCTGCCGCTTCCCTTTCAATGACCCTGGTTCCCTCAACGAACCTGATGATAGCAATACGGATCGTCCAGGGTCTTGGCAGCGGGATGATTTTCGGGACTACCGTTGCCATCCTCAGTTCGGTCTTCTCCCCAGGTGAGCGGGGGAAAGCGCTCGGTATCTACATAACATCGGTGTACTTCGGCCTGTCGCTCGGCCCGTTCCTCGGAGGTGTCCTCATTGATTACTTCGGCTGGAGGAGTATATTTTTCGTAAACGTCCCTATCGGGATTATGGCTATCCTTCTTGTTACCTGGAAACTCAAAGGGGACTGGGTTGAATGCCGGGGTGAGCGGTTTGACCTGACCGGGTCTGTAGTCTACGGGATAGCAATTGTCGCCGTGATGTATGGTCTATCCGCTGCAACCGAGGGCGCGGGATACGTGATTCTTCTTATGGGAATCATTGCCGCCATCCTCTTCGTCCTGTACGAACGACGGATCAACTTCCCTGTTCTTGACATGAATCTCTTCACTGGGAACCGGATCTTTGCTTTCTCAAACCTTGCTGCCCTGATCAATTACAGTGCGACATTTGCGGTCACATTCCTCCTAAGCCTCGATCTCCAGTACACGAAGGGATTCTCTCCGGAGCATGCAGGATTGATCCTGATCGTGCAACCGGCGGTTCAGGCACTTGTGTCACCGGTTGCCGGAAAACTATCTGACCGGATTGAACCTTCGATAGTTGCATCGGCAGGGATGGCACTCACCGCAGCGGGGCTCGTTCTCCTGATATTCCTCACTGAGACAACGGCGCTCTGGTATCTCGTGATCTGCCTTATCGTACTTGGGGCAGGCTTCGGCCTCTTCTCCTCCCCGAATACCAATGCCATCATGAGCTCGGTCGAAAAGCGGTATTACGGTGTTGCATCGGGCATGGTCGGGACGATGCGCCTCTTGGGGCAGATGCTCTCGATGGGTGTTGCGATGCTGCTCTTTGCAATAATTATTGGCCCGGTTGAGATAACGCCTGATTATTACCCGCAGTTCATGACCAGCCTGCATATCGGGTTCATTCTCTTTGCAGTCTTCTGTATCGCAGGAATTTTCTTTTCTCTGGTCCGGGGAAAGATGCACGAGACGACATGAGTCCGAAAGTTTCCCTGTTTTTCCCGAGCCAGGATAATCGCATCAGGAGCGGCAACCACATATTTATCGGTCTGGTCGCTGAATCACGTGTATACAACCAGAGTGAGGCATACGACCATGAAGATTCTGGCAATCAATGGGAGCCCCCGGAAAAAGATGAGCAACACCCTCAAACTCGTGGAGGCTGTTCTTGAAGGGGCAAAAGCGGAAGGGGCAGAGACTGAACTGATCGATATCTGCGCACAAGATATTAATTTCTGTACAGGCTGCTCGACCTGTTACGCGACCGGGGAATGCGTGCACGATGATGACGCGGCGGAGATCTATGCGAAGATCCTGGAGGCAGACGGTATTGTTCTCGGCTCCCCGGTCTACCTTGACACCGTTACCGCCCAGCTGAAGCGCTGGATGGACCGGCTCGCTGATACCATCCACTGTCAGACATTTTCCGGGAAGTACGGCTGTTCGGTTGCAACGGCAGGGGGTGCCATGCACCAGGAAACCGTTGCATATATGAACCATATTCAGAATGCCTTTGGTATTGTCACCGTTGGCGGGGTCGGGGTTGCATTTGCCGAAGGGCCGGAAGCATTTCCGAATGCGCTGAAAAAGTCGCGGGACCTTGGTTCCGAACTCGTGAACGCAATTAAGACAGAAAGAAAATATCCTGATCAGGAGGCGTACATCGCGCAGCGCAGGGAATATTTCTGCCGGCTTGTCGCAATGAACAGAGACACCTGGCCGCATGAATATGAGTCCTGGGTAAAGAAAGGTGCCCTCAAACCCTGATTGGTTTCTTTTTTAAGATTCCTGAACGAAAAAGGGCGGGTACAAGGAAAAGGATCCGGAGATCCCATCCTGGTTTTCAGGAAGTTCCTTCATCCATCCATTGCATGAAGAAAGCCGCAATGATCCCGCCAAGCACCGGCCCGAAGATATAGATAGGGAAATACTGCCAGAGCTGCGGGCCTCCCAGCACAGAATCGATGAGGTATGGCCCGAATGTTCTCGCAGGGTTAAGGGAAGCCCCGGAGATATTCCCGAGGGTCGTGATGATACCCCCTACCGTGAGGCCGATGATGATCCCGGCAAGTCCCGGCGGTGAACCGCGCCTGGTTATTGCGAAGATGGCAAGGACAAGGACAAATGTCCCGATAGCTTCAGCAAGAATAGCCTGGCCGTACGAGATTCCAGGAAAGGGAGCGGTCGCACCAAGGCTCCCTATGGTAACTGCATTCATTCCTGCTGCTCCTGCAAAGAGGAGACTTCCGGCCGCTGCCCCGATACATTGCGCGATGATGTAGGGGATTACCTCACCAGCCGGGAACTTCTTCACTGCAAGAAGAGAAAGCGTGACCGCTGGATTCAGGTGGGCACCGGAGATGTTTCCAAATGCATAGATGGAAACCGCTATTGCGATTGCGAATGCCATCCCGATGGCAAACCAGTCGCCGAGGCCGCCGAGTGCCCCGATCCCGATATCAAACGTAGTAGCCGGTGCAGTCCCGCTCGCCAGCATCAGGGTTATTGCGGCAGCTCCCGCACCGAAAAAGACAAGAATCGCTGTCCCGGCCAGTTCAGCCGCACAGCGTTTTCCGAGGGAGGCCATGGGGGAACCTCACACCGCTTCTTTCCACTGGCAGTACTGGTGCCGGAAATCCATGAGAGCGGCGGATGCGCAGTCCTTGCAGATCCGGGCCGGGGCTGCCACGGTCTCCTTATGGAGCGCGATGATGTTTGTCATCAGTGTCGCGGTGACGGGTTCGCTTGTGAGGAGGCAAGGGTAATCGGCAAGGCGCATCATCGAGGAGAACCTGACCGTTATCGCGCAGGCGGGATACGCGTACCTCTGCGGGTTCATGAGCACCTCATTCTCATGAATCGGGGAGAGGTCGACTGCGAACTTGCCAACTCTTGGAGTGAGGAGTCCCTTTTCTCCGTTCTGCATCCTCCGTGCCTTATCCAGGTACTTCCATCCCCGGTAGATCATATCCATGAAGTCGCAGTTGTGGAGTTCTGCGGCAGCTCCCCTGGTCGGGTACAATTGGACGTAATTATGGTACCGCTTCGTCAGGAAATCGACTACCATTATGGCATTGAACCCGTCCAGTTCCAGAATGTATTCGGCAGCTGAAGCTGAGGATCCGGTAGCAAGGGAGAGGATATCGTTCTCGCTGGTATAATGCGGGATTGCGGCAGTGAGCGTTTTATCCATCACTTCAGTAACTGCCTCAATAATCCCCATAGTCACATCGTCCTTGCACATGTTGAACGTGGACTGCGAGATGTGGTGCGCGATGTCGCCAACGCAATAGGCCGGTACGGTCAGGATGTTCCCGTAGTGAACCCCCTCGTCAACGGCTGCTTTTACTGTGGACTCCATCTTCTTCCGGTACTGCTTCATGTACTTCCGGCAATCGAACGAGCTCTCGCCAACTGAGTCCATCAGTTTAGCCTGTGCTTCAACCGGTGTCAGGTAGATGGACTCTACCATGGCGATCTCTTTTTTCACAGCATCCGTGAGAGTCGCTCCTTTCTCAACCTCCTGCGCAAAGAATTCTCCCACCCCGTACGATGTGTTCATGCCCCAGGATTTTGCAGCAAGAAGTGCCTGTCGGTGGGCGGCAGGAATATCGGTCTTTGTGAGGATCTGGTTCATCACATTGCTCGTACTTCCCGGAATCAGGGCGAAATCAACTACACAGGTCGGGCCGTAGAACCCGGCATATCGTCGAGCCGATTCAAGCCCGATCAGCGCTTCGGCTTTCCCGATGGAGTTTACAAATGTCTGGACGCTTTTTGCAAATTTCGGGTCCTCATCGCAGAGGATCTCCATGATAACCGGCGTCTGGTAATGCTCAACGAAAGGATCGTCCTCCGGCCTCACCGTATCCGTGAGTTTCTCCAGAACGGAAAAATGAGCACTTACCGATTCTTTGTGGAGCCCGAAGACCGCTTTGCTCTGGCTTTCATCGGGCTTCATTATTTTGACCGCGTCGAGATATGCCTTTGCATCCTTGACCGTGAATTTCTTTCCCCGCTTCTTCTTCACCGTTTCAACGTCTGCACGCTGGGCAGCCATTGCCTCACGCACCATCTTCTGGAATAATTTCTCCATGAATTCTTCCTCCGCTGGTCCCGATGGTCGGGGCTCTATCCGATAGTGGTATCCAGCCGTATATATAAATTCCAGTCTCGGCACGTATCCCCGGATTCCTCCGGAAGAAAGGTACATACGGAAACGTTGCGTTCAGAATGGCTGGAGATACGAATAGGAATATTTGCGAGGGGATATCCCGCTTTCCCGTTCTTCGCCGCTGCTCTTCGGGGAGTCTTCGGAAATACTTCCGGAAAAACGGAACGAAAGTGAACGGATCTACCCGAGTATCAGCGTTCGATAAGTTCTATATGCGCCTCGGTCTTGCGTGCCAGGAGTTCCAGCCCGTTCAGCCTGGCAACGTCCCGGATAGCTTCCATCTCGTGGACAGAATCCTCCAGGAAACTGAGAATATCGGCAGGGAAGAGTTCGAGCCCGTACTCATCAAGAAGGTAGGACGCGATCTGGCGGTGGTCGAGGCCGTTCTCCCGGAGTTCGATGACCCGTTTTGCAAATTTCCGTTCCGGACATCCGCATAAGGGAGCCTCTCTACATTTGCACCGGAGAAATTCGTTAAAAAATTCGAGGATCTGGGACCGAAGGGTATTATCAAGGGCATCGTAATTTACTTTCGATTCAAGGGCTTCGAGCATCGTATCCGAGAAAGCAAGGTCCGATATACGGTACCCGCAGAGCCGCTCAATCCTACGTGCACCGCGAAACCTTGCTCTCCCTGCGATCACTCGTCTTCACCGGTTGATTCGTCGAAGTCTTTGAGGGAGTTCATCGCTTCGTTCATGCGTTCGCATTCGATGAGCCATTCGTCAAAGAGGGTTGGCTGCTCGACGTCTTCTTTTACGTATTTCCCGCAGCAGGATGCGCCCGCGATTACGCTCGCCCCGATATGTACAGCCTCTTCGAGTGCTTTCTCGTTGTCATCCTTAGCGATGAGGTCTTTCCCCTTTTTGACATGAACCTTGATATCCTTGTCAAAGTCCCCGTCCAAAAACTTCCGGCATGAGGCAAAGAGGACGAGTTTCGAGAGCTGAACCCATTCGATCAATTCGCCGAGTTCGCCATCAGGAGTCTCCGTCATGACAATTGCCTCAACCTGGGCAAGTTTGTCCAGAGTCTCTTCTTTTTTGAACCGGTTATTCTGGAAGAGCTTGACAATCTTAAGAACGGAAACCGTGATGTCCTCAGAGAAGTTGTTCAGTGTCTGGAATCCGCCCGGAAGTTCTTCTTTTGCCGGATCCACTTCGAAGTCTGCGTCGCGGAGGGTCGAGAGCCAGTTATCCCAGCGTTCCTTATTGTAGAATATGTAAAACAGTTTCAATGGTTCTGATTCTACTGCCTTTTTGGTCGTTTTCTTGGCCGCCATTACAGTACATTTTCGCCGTCGCCGAGTAATGAATGTATTGCTTCACAGGAAAAATAACGGGAAACTTTCCGGGAAAATTAAAAAAAGTTCTGAATTTTCCTCAGGAATCAATAGCTTTCCGATTTTCAGGAACCGGTCTCCCTTCCCGGGAATACCGGCAAAAGTGCGGAAAACCGGTTTGCGGTCACTCCGTTACCACAAGTCCGTTCTCTTCTGCGATTTCAGTAAATGCCCGTGCGAGGTACGCGGTTTGCCATGCCGTGAGCCCGTACGTGTTGTACTTCCAGACCTTGGTCGCCCCGGGAACAAGCCCTGCAATTCCCCGCTCTTTCAGGGCGCTCGCAAAGAAGAACCCCCGCTTCTTGTGCGTCTTTGCGACCTGGTCGAACGATCCCGTCGTATCGACCCGGGTCATCGTATGTTTTCGGGGGATTTCGCTTGCGATCTTCGTTCCTTCGATAGATATGAGCGCATCTACAACGACTTTTGCATTATTGAGTTCCTGGTCCCAGTGTAGCGTTCGCTCCTTTACATGCGGGAATGAGGCCATCATGCCCATTACTGTTGCACCCATGAGCGTGCATCCCATCATTCCGACCTCTTTCACGCCGAACGTGCGGCCGGTCACGTCTCCTTTGCTCTTTGTGGTCCGAAAGACTTCCTCTGCCCGCTCGTTCGTGGTGGCAAGCATACCCGAGGGAGCGGGTGCCGCCATGCTTTTGTGACCTGACCCTACCACGAAATCGGCCCCGAGTGCTTTCCCGTCAACCGGCATGATGCCGACTGTGTACGCCCCGTTATAGAGAACCGGGACATCGTACTGGTGCGCTGCCTTGATAACATCCCGTACATCGTGTTCGTTTCCGAACTGATAATCGAAATGGTCGATGAAGAGGAGTTTAGGGAGTCGCCCGAATTCCCGGCTCACGGCCTCGATCTTCTCGGCGGTCGCATCACCCGTTATGATATTTTCCGGGGTTTTGGGAACTTCGAGAATGACGCCTCCGGCCTCTTCGACAGCCAGGACGGAGGTGTAATGAGAGAGTGCCGTGAGAATGACGGGGTCTCCTTTCTCCACGTAGGTATTTGCTATTGCCTGGAACCCTCGCCGCGCCCCGGGAACGACCCTCGCGACGTCCATCCCGACAAAAGCCGCAAGATCCCGGTGGAACACATCGATGGGGGGCGCCTTGATCTGGTCGAGCCGGAAGGGTTTCCGGCAGTTGTCGCAGACCGAGTACCCGTCGCCCCATGCGATGATCGCTTTCATGGCGTCTGCAGTGAGCCGGCCCCCCGACTGGATGGGATCGATATTTATCAGGAGTTCTTCTACTTCGCGAACTTCGATATCCCCTGCGCACTTCATGGGATCAGCTCCTTCCTGAGAATCGCAACCTGCTCTTCAAGATCGCGGATGAGGCGCTCCGCCTCGTTTCTCTGGCCGGGATCCAGTTCGTGCGTGGGTGCAGTCGCACGGAGAATAACCCGCAGGTCGGTAAGTACAAACATAGCCTGGAAAACGGAATCTGCTGCGCGTCGGGACACGGAGATCACTCTACTATGTGTGGATGGTCAGGAATTAAGAAATTGCTGATAGAACGGAAACGTCTTTCTTCTGCGATATACCTGGTTTTGGAACACCGAGGGATTCTGTCGGTTAATTGTTGCATTGACAACGTTTAACCGCCGGAAACTGCAATAGGTACGGGTGCAGGAAAGATGCCGGGTATCCGGCAGGATACCATTCGGTGCGATTCTCTCCATCAGCAGCAGAGCACGGGTTATTTACCTGAATGAGCGGCTTCTACCCTATGATATTTCCTCGGGACAGGTCCCGGTCCTGATGCTCCTTTATAACGAACAGAATATCACGCAGGATACCCTGGTGCGCCATTTCCGTCTTGATAAAGGTACCATTGCAAGAGCCGTGAAGAAACTCGTGGATGCCGGGTACGTTCGCAGGATCACGGATCCTGATAACCGGAGAGCGGTCCGGCTCTTCCTGACGGAAAAAGGCGAAGAGATAACTCCCGTCATCCGGAGCATCGAGCGCGAATGGGAAGCAAAGGTCTGCACCGGGCTTTCTCCCCGGGAAAGACGCAACCTTACGATGCTTATGCGGCAGGTGACCAGGAACAGTATCCAGACGATAATGGAATAATGGATCGCTGACCCCCCTATGCAGAAACAGGAATTACGAGAAGGTTCCGGAACGGGGACCCCAAAGACCGATAGCGAAGGCGTTGCGCTCCTTACCGGAGATCCTAAAAAGGCCATCGTGAAACTCTCGGGCCCGATGATTGTTGCGATGCTCCTGATGTCGACCTACAACATTGTGAACGCCATCTGGGTCGCGGGTCTCGGATCTGACGCTCTTGCGGCAATCGGCTTTATCACACCGCTCTTTATGATCTTTGTCGGCCTTGGTATTGGTGTTGGAGCCGGGGTAGCGTCCGTCATTTCGCGCAGGATCGGTGCCGGCGACCGGGAAGGCGCGAATAATGCGGCAGCCCATGGGATCCTGATCGCGGTCGGCCTCTCTGTAGTCCTTACGGTTCCCCTTATCATCTTCGCTGAGCCGGTAGCTCTTCTTTTCGGAGCAGGATCTACAGCTGGCCTTGCTGCCGAATACGGGAGGGTTGTCTTCCTGGGACTGATCCTCATCCTCTTTACGAACATAGGGTACGCAATCCTCAGGGCAGAGGGGGATACCAAGCGGGCGATGTATGTCATGGGGGCGTCATCGGTCCTCAATATGGTCCTTGATCCCCTGCTCATCTACACGGCAGGTATGGGAATTGCGGGTGCAGCATGGGGCGTTATTATCTCCCTTGTCGCGGTGACGCTCGCCCTCCTGTACTGGTTTTTCATAAAGCGGGACACCTACATAACATTCTCCCGGAAGGCATTCGTGGGAGAGAAAAAGACGCTCAACGACATCCTGGGTGTCGGCCTTCCCGCAAGCCTCGAATTCTTCCTGATGTCGATCCTTGCGATCATCATCAACGCCCTCCTGGTCATGACGGCGGGAACCGATGCGGTAGCTGTGTATACCGCCGGATGGCGGGTTGTTATATTTGCGATCATCCCGATTGTCGCCATCGGGACGTCCGTGATCTCGGTAGCAGGGGCGGCATACGGCGCCCGGAAGTTTGAGAAGATCCGGACCACCCATTCCTTCTCGATACTTTTGGGTGTTGCAATCGCGCTCTGCATCAGTGCCATCACCTGGATCTTTTCCAGTCAGATTGCGACCATATTCAGTTACAGTCCCGAAAGTATCCATCTCGCCCCGGAGATAGCGGCGTTCCTTGCAACGATGTGCCTGTTCTATCCTTTTGTCCCACCGGGACTCATGTCCTCATCGGTCTTCCAGGCAACCGGGAAAGGGATGACCTCCCTTGCGATCAGCGTCCTCAGGAACCTCGTCTTTATTGCGCTCTTTGCCTATCTCATGGGTATTGTCCTGGGATTCGGGGAACACGGTGTCTGGTGGGGGATAGTTGCAGGAGATGTCTGCGGAGGTACGGTTGCCTACCTCTGGGCAAAGGTGTACATATCACGGCTCATTAAAAACCCGTAACCCGTTTTTCTAAAACGACGGGGTTCCGGGGAAGCCTATTTATTTCCTGCCATCGACGATCCTTCATGAAGATCCGCTCTATCGCTCTTATCGCAGTTCTTCTGGTATGCAGTATTTTTTCCACAGGCTGCACGCAACCGTCCGGTGGATCCGGTACATCCATTGTGCCGCAGGAAACTCAACCTCTCGTTAATGGGACGTCCGGTACAGCGAACCAGACTATCACATCGACATCTGAACTGATTGCATTCGTCAAAACCGCCCGGGACTATGCCCGGTCAAACGGGAAAGAGAAAGCGCTCGCCGCATTCAACGATCCTCATGGGCAGTTCGTACGGGGAGACGTGTATATCTTTGCAGAAGCGTATGACGGCACCGCGCTCGCCGAACCGTTCGAGCCGGATCTGGTTGGCACCAATATCATGAACATGACGGACCGGTTCGGACTCCCGATTGTCAGGAACCTTGGCGAGACGGCACGGTATGGCATCGGGTACGTCAGCTATGATTACCCGAACCCGGCATGGTATTCCACAGTAGAGCCGAAATTATCTGTAGTTGCTGATGCCGACGGGACCTATTATGTCGGTGCCGGTATGTACTCAGGCACCGGGATGGTCTTTCCATCGGTCGTCCTGGGAACCTCCCCGAAAACAATGACCGAAGATGATCTCAGGGCGTTTGTGAAAAATGCAACACGTTACGTGAAAGCAAACGGGGAGGAAAAGGCGTTTGCGGCGTTCGGAGATCCAAGCGGGCCGTTTGTCCAGGGGGAAATGACAATTTTCGCATACGATTATAATGGAACCAATCTCGCAGCGAATCCTTACTCCCGCGATCTCAAGGGTAACCGGCTTAACCTTATCCACTATCATGATCCCGATGCTGTCGAAACGATACGGGAGATGCGGGATCTCGCACGGCAGGGAGGTGGGATTTCCTATACGGTTGCAAAAGTATCTTCCGGAGGTAAGGAGTACTACGTCCCGAAGATCGATTATGTTGAACCGGTGAATGATACGGTATGGCTGTTTTCCGGCATAATCAATCCTGACTATGCCGGTATAGCGAAAGGAAACATGACCGGGATTGTGATCCGGAATCACACGAAAATAGAACTCTATGACCTGGTGAACCGTACGGTCGAGTACGCAAAAGTAAATGGAAAGGAAAAGACGCTTGCCGCAATCAATGATCCTGACGGCCCGTTGGTCCAGGGTGATCTCTCTGTATGGGCAGAGACGTCTGACGGAATCGTTCTTGCCGATCCCTACTGGAAGGAAGGGATCGGGGTCAACGCTATGAATTATACCGATCCGTATGGCGCGAAAACCACTCAGGTCGCCCTTAATTCCCTGGCAAACGGTAACGGTTTTGTTCATGAGATGTTCCCGCTGACGGCGCAGAACGGAACCCGGGCAGACCCGAAACTCGTATACATGAAACCTGTCGACGATACCTGGTGGATTGGCAGTGGGATCTATGGAGTCGAGGTTGCCTAAAGATATCTGCCTGACATTCCAGTGCCAGAGGTGCGGAACCTGCTGCAGATCCCTGGGGGAGATTATTGAGATCCTGGAAGAGATTCAACCGTTTCAGTACCGGATAACTTTCTCTCCTACTGGAGAACAGCGGATGGTTTCTGTTGACTCGGACAAGCAGGAACTCTTCCGCCTGCCGGAACCAAAACGGGCCGGGACAAATCCCTGCCCGTTTTTCCGTAATGTTCTCTATGGCAATGCAACCTGTACCATCCATACTTCGCGACCTGCGTTCTGTCAGGATTATTTCTGTATGCACTACTGAAAGAGAGCTCCTTCATTATCCTGAACAGCGACTTTGGAGAAATGCCCAAGGAGCAGATCCTATAAAATCAGATGTTTCAATGATCTCCCTGCAACCAATCCATACCGGACGGCTGGAACTGATTCCGGCAACGCTCGATATCCTGAAGAGCGATCTAGGGAACCGGGACAGACTTGCCGGTTTGTTGCATGCAGAAATCCCGGCTTCCTGGCCGCCACCGATGCTCACACCAGATGTGCTGAAGGAGTTTATCCGGCTGAAATATGAGGGGGCCGATCCGTTGTGTATCACCTGGTATTGGATCCGTGATGAGGGGAATCCGGAGAACCGGGTTCTCATCGGGAGCGGGGGAATCGCAACTCTCCCGGTTGCAAAGAACGGGGTTTTTATCGGGTACTCAGTCCTTTCTGAATTCCAGAATAGAGGATATGCTACCGAAGCGGTACGGGCCATTGTTTCGGTAATTTTTGCGGTCCCCAACCTACGGCGGATACTTGCTACAACCAATCCCAATCTGCCGGCATCTATCCGGGTTCTTGAGAAGACCGGGTTCATCCGCTCCGGAACCATTTCCGGAGGTACAGGTTTCGACGAGGGAACGATTCTTTATGTCCGGGAGAGAGAGGAACCTTCGGTACGGCTGAGAGAAGCATAAGCAGCTTTCTGAAAAACAAAGGATCCCCTATCCCCTGGGTAAAGGCATGTTCTTTTTCCCGGTAAAATGATCCCATACTTTTCATCCGTGTCGGGATAGTCTTCATCCGCTGAATTTAATTAGAGTGAGTTATATCAGGTTACTGTAGGAGTTCCCGATGTATTCAGTCCTGTACGTTGATGACGAAAGGGATCTCCTTGAGATTGGACGGATTTTTCTTGAGCAGACAGGGGATCTCAAAGTCGGTATAGAAACCTCAGCACAGGATGTCCTTAATTCTCCGCATGTAACTTCTTTTGATGCAATCGTCTCGGATTATCAGATGCCGGATATGAACGGTATCGAATTCCTGAAGGAAGTGCGTTCACGATACGGCGACATACCCTTCATTCTCTTTACGGGAAGAGGCCGGGAAGAGGTCGTAATCGAGGCAATTAATAACGGCGCGGATTTTTACCTCCAGAAAGGTGGAGCCCCTACTGCGCAGTTTGCGGAGCTTGCGCATAAGATCAAAAACGCAATCGAACGCCATCGGGCAATGAGAGATCTTCGTGCTTCGGAACGCCGCCTCTCGGACATTATCAACTTCCTCCCGGATGCTACCTTTGCCATCGATAAGAACGGATATGTGATAGCATGGAACCGGGCCATGGAAGAGATAACCGGGACACCTGCCTCTGCGGTGATCGGCAGAAGCGATTACTGCTATGCATCAGCGTTTTACCGGGAAGCACGGCCAATGCTCATTGATCTGGTCCTCCGGGGTGATCCGCAATTCGAAAAGGACCATTATCTCGTTACAACCCGCGATGAAACAACCCTGACCGCTGAAACGGAAGTGGAGCGACCAGGGGACGGGATCACCCATTACTGGGGAAAAGCGTCCTGTCTTTACGATGAGAAAGGGAATCTTGCCGGATCGATAGAGTCTATCCGGGATATAACGGACCGGAAACGGGTGGAAGAAGCGCTTCGGGAATCAGATGAGAAATACCGTCTGGCAGCCGGGATGACCGGACAGCTCGTCTATGAATATGATATGTCTTTAGATAGGATCCGGTGGTCCGGATCTGTCGAACAGATTACGGGGTATACTCCGACGGAATTTCCTGTAGTTGACAAAACGACGCTTCTCTGCCAGATCCACCCGGAAGACCGGGAAGGTATCCGCTCCGACATTGAGAATATTGATCCGCACGCTGAAAAATATCATGTAGAATTCAGGTTCCGGAGAAAAGATGGAAGTTATCTCCCGATGGAGAACACGGGGGGTTTCATCAGGGATCCTTCAGGCAAACGCATCAGGATGATTGGAACCCAGAAAGATCTCTCGTTAAAAAAACAGGCCGAACTTGAACTGAAACGGAGCGAGGCAAAATTCCGGGGAATGGCAGAACGGATATCCGACATTATCCTTCTTGTCGATAAAAATTTTCAGATGATGTATGCATCCCCTTCATTCCAGGCACTAATCGGGATTGATCCACGGGAACTCCTGGGAAAGCCGCTCCCTATTGGTGCCATGAAAGAGCAGGATCAGGAAATTATCCGCGAAGCTTTTTCCCGGAACCTGGCTGGAGAGGTGACCGGGCCGGTCCCTGTCACTATGATGACCCGAAGGGGAAAAGAGATTACGCTCGAATTGCATGGGGTTCCCATTCTGGAAGAGGGGATTTTTTCCGGAGTCCAGGTGGTAGCCCACGATATCACGGATCTTAAGAAGGCACAGGATGAATTGCGGGCTGCCTATGAACAACTCACGGCGTCGGAAGAGGAATTACGTACACAATACGGCGATCTTGCGAAAGGAGAGCAGAAGATCCGCGAAAGCGAGGGCCAGTTCAGGGCAGTCTTTGATAACAGCCCCTACGCAATAACGATAAACCGGGCGCAGGACAGGACATTCCTTGCGGTCAATCCGGCGTTTGAGCGTAATACCGGGTACTCTGCATCAGAAGTCCTGGAAAAAGATTCTGTCTCCCTCGGGCTCTTTCCTCCGGAAGCGAATGAGGAAATTGCACTGGAACTGAAGAATTTTGACCGGGTAGACCGGAAAGCTGTAACCATCACTACCTGCGATGGCACAACCCGCTCCGATCTTCTCTCTGCAGTGAGAGTGGTAATCAACAATCAGCCTGCAATTCTCACGATGGCTGTGGATATTACCGAGCAGAAAGCTGCCGAGGATGAACTCAGAAGGGAACGTGCGTTCATGAATGCCGTTATCGACAGTGTTCCTGGTCTCCTGTACCTGTATGATGAAGAGGGACATCTGGTACGATGGAGCAGGAGCCATGAGACGCTGACAGGCTATTCTGCCGAAGAACTGTCCGGCATGCACGTCTTGGACTGGTACAAAGGGGATGACGATGCGATAGAGGTTATAAAAGAAAGTGTGGCGAGGGCATTCCGGGAAGGCCATGCTGAAGCAGAAGCGAACCTGACAATGAAAGGGGGGGAAAAAATCCCCTTTTATTTCACAGCAAAACTACTTGAAATCGAGGGGAAAAAATATTTTACCGGTGTCGGCATTGATATCACAAATCTGAAAAAGGTTGAAGATGCCCTTCGGACGAGTGAAAAGCGTCTGGAACTTGCATTGGATGCGGCGGGTTCCGGGCTTTTTGACTGGAATATGGTGAACGGTACCGCGTACTTCAGCCCCCGATATTATACGATGCTCGGGTATGAACCCGATGAACTGCCAGCTTCGTTTGAAACCTGGATCTCGCTCCTGCACCCGGACGATTGTGAGCGGATGAAATCCATCATAGAGGAATACTGGAAATCCGGACGGGACCATCATTCCGATGAGTTCCGTCTCAAGGCCAAGAACGGGGAGTGGCGATGGGTTCTGAGTAAAGGACGTATAACCGGCCGGGATACCTGGGGTCGCCCCACGAGAATGGTTGGAACCCATACCGATATCTCGGAGCGGAAAAAAATCGAGGAAGAACTCCTGGAAAGTGAAGGAAGGTACCGGGGGGTTATAGAAAATATTGTGGACGCTTTCGTACGAACCGGACCCGGGGGAAGACTGATTATGGCAAGCCCGTCCACTGCAAAACTCTTCGGATGCGGCTCGGTTCAGGAGATGATTGGGATGGATGTCAGTTCTATCTATCGCTTTCCGGAAAAACGCAGCAAGATGCTGGAAACGCTACAGAATGAGAGAAATATCCATGACTACCCCATCGAACTTCTCCGCAGGGATGGTTCTCCATTCTGGGGTGCAATCAGCGCTCATCTCTATTATGAAAGTAAGGACTCTATTCCCGGGGTTGAAGGAATTATACGGGACATTACAGATCGCAAGAACCTGGAATCTGCAATCCGTGAAGCTAACCGGAAACTCAACCTGCTGTCAAACGTCACCCGTCATGACATTATGAACCAGCTGAGCGTACTCCAGGGATATGCCCAGCTTGCCGCTCTTGCCGATCCGGATCCGGTTATTGCGGACTTTCTGAAAAAGATCCGGGGGTCTGCAGATATAATTTCCCGGCAGATCGAATTCACCCGGACGTACCAGGACCTGGGCAATCACGAACCTTCCTGGTTCAGGGTAAAAGATGCCATTTCCCGGGTTAAAAACGGTATTGTGGATCTTGCGGACTCCTGTGATGAAACCGAGATCTGTACGGACCCGATGCTCGAGCGGGTTTTTTTCAACCTGTTTGAAAATGCCGTCCGGCATGGGGAGCATGTCACGAAAATCAGTATATCCTTTCACGAAAGCCCGGATGGTTTCCGCATCACTGTTCAGGATGACGGAATCGGGATCCCTGCAGAACTGAAAGAGAAGATCTTTGAGAAAGGATACGGAAAAAATACCGGTTTCGGTCTTTTTCTTGCTCGCGAGATCCTTGCAATTACCGGGATCTCCCTCAGGGAGACCGGGGAATATGGAAAAGGTGCACAGTTCGAAATTCTTGTACCCCGAGGAAGATACCGAACAGCCGGAACGGGCAGCGAATAAGCATCGGAAGTTCCTCCGGAAAATAACCTGATTTTGAGGAAGGGAAATATTATTTCCTGATTTTCCGGTTCCCCGTACCGGATTTTCCTGCATGCTCAAGGGGACTATAATTTGCATACCATTAATTACCCAACTAACCAAGACCTCTGAAGGGTTAGCGAATGGAGCGCAGACATGCAATCCTGATCGTGGAAGACGAAAGGATCGTTGCCGAAGACTTAAAGGAAGTACTTCAGCATCTTGGATATGATGTTCCGGCGATCATCATATCCGGGGAGCAGGCAATCGAGAAATCCGGGGAACTCCACCCGGATCTTGTACTGATGGATATCTTCCTTGCCGGGGAAATGAACGGGATAACTGCCGCCCAGGCAATACGGGACCAGTTCGGCATTCCGGTTATCTATCTCACTGCATACGCAGATAAGGAGATAATGGCAAAAGCCAAGGTGACCGAGCCGTACGGTTACATCCTCAAGCCATACGATGAACGTGAACTCCATTCAACTATTGAGATTGCACTCTATAAGCACGATCTGGATATCAAGTTGAGAGAGAGTGAAGAGCGATACCGGGGTTTTGTTGAGAATTTCCAGGGAATTGCGTTCAGGAGGGATCTCGATTTTTCACCTGTATTCCTCCATGGCGCCGTTGAAGAAATTACCGGCTATCATGAGGATGATTTTACCCGCCATGATCTGCGCTGGCTGGATATCGTCAGGCCAGAGGATCATGCCAGGATACGGGAAACCTGCCATTCGCTTCAGGAAACCCCCGGCCTCAAAATGGCCCGCGAATATGGCATTCTCCGAAAAGACAATACCGCACGCTGGGTTTGTGAACACATCCAGCATGTGAGGGGAAACCTGGAGCATCCTCCCTACATCCAGGGAACCCTTCATGATGTTACCGACAGGGTACTTGCCGTTGAGGGTATAAAAAAGCGCGATGCGGTCCTTCTCGCCGTAGGGCTTGCTGTTGAGTGGTTTTTCCGCGCCCCGCTTCTCGAACCCGGGTTTTCGTCAAGGCCGAATGGAAATACCAATGGCGATGTCGCACCCCTGCTTGAACAGGTAGGGAACGCGGTAAACGTGGATCAGATTGCGATCTACCAGCATCACGTAGATGAGAAGGGTACCCCGTTCATCAGCCTTCGTTATGAATGGGCTTCGCCCGGTTCGCCATCTTATATTCACAACCCCCGGTTTAACAAACTCTTATACAGGAAAGAAGGACTTACCTTCTGGGAAGAAACCCTTGGTCAGGGGAAATATATTGCAGGGAATATCGGGGAGTTCGGTCCTGAGGAGCGGGAGTTCCTGTCTCACCTGGGATACACGTCATTCCTCGTATTGCCAGTCATCAGGAAAGATACTTTCTGGGGCTTTCTTATGTTATCCTGCAAAGCCCCTCGTTCCTGGCCTTCGGAAGAGGTAGAAGGAATCAGGATTGTCGCAAACATTGTTGCGATGGTTATCGGATACCGGGACTATGTACCTTTGTGCGATAACCCGGAATCCCATGTCTGATTTACCAGGGATCCTGTTTTCGTGATTCCGGCATTTTATCATCCGACACTTCCGTCTGCACGGATACCTGACGGGAATTCCGTACTACGAGCCAACCGGCGGCACCAAAACAGATAACCGCAGGGAGATATGAAAAAGGGATGGCGATGGATCCACTAACCGGCATTGTAACGATGAGGAAAAGTGCCGAGAGAATCATCATCCATCCTCCAAACCTGGGCTGAGATATAACGATCCCTGCACCGCCAAGGCCAAGTGCTGAGAAAAGTGCAACCTGGACACCCGTCAGATTTTCCGAAGGTGTCCCTGCAGACAGAATAAGAAAGAGTGAAGCACACATGCCGAATATTGCACCGATTAACCCGAAGAGCGACTCCTTCCGCATGGTAGTGACTAAACCTTCACGGGCAATGAGAGTTGCGATCAGGTTCTGGAGCATCCTCTGAAGAAAGATATAACCGGGTACGCGGGGATATCAGTTCCTTGCATACCTGCATATAGTATATACGGGAACCATAACTGCCAGCGCAAGGATTTCAGCGAGCAGGACCGATGTGAGAACCGGTAGTATCGGACTCTGAATTGCTGCTGCCAGATCTGCAAACCATGTCCCCTGAAAATATAGAATCAGTCCCAGGAGTGCAATGAATCCAATTATGACAATTCCCACATCCAGGTTCCAAAGATCCGGAACACTGGGGGAAAGTCCGGGAAGAATGCTGATAATGAGATAGAGATACAGGATAAACCAGGGATTTGGAGAATAGACGATATTCTGCAGGAAGATTTGAAGAGAGGATCCGATGAGTGCAAAAATTCCCTCAGGCAGGATAGTGAGATTTACCTGCTGATCCGTCGTAACTCCGGCAAAACTACTGAAAATATCCCCCAATGCCAGGAAAAGCAGGAGTATCCCAAAAAAAGGGGCGACGGAAATGATGAAATTTCCGAGAACCGGAATTCTGGGAGCTCCATGAACCACTTTGCCGCTGCCGTCTTCAGGATTGTACCATACAATTTCACGGATATCTGCTCCGGTAAGGATGCAGGCAGCAGCATGGCTGAATTCGTGGAAAATAATTCCCGGGGAGCGGAGAATCGCAAGGGAAATCCTGCTTTTGCAGATCCGGGCAGTGATACCATTCATTATCCTTGCGAATGCGCAAATTAGAGCGACAAGGAGAACCGGAACCAGAAATGAAAGGTCCTCCATGAGGTCTGCGCCATCCTTTTCCCGGGCTGCCCGGTATCAGGATCTTTTCCTTTCTCATCGGATAAATACCTGTTTTGCAGGGGCTCTCAAACAAGGCGAGATGTTCCCGTCGTGTCCCTTCATTCGATCAGAAATGAACTTCCCTGGTTCACCTTTTTTCCGAAAAGCCTTTTGCAGTGCTCCGCATCCGTATTCTAAGCAATGCACCGGTATGAATCCGGGGAGTTAACCATGGAATTCCGATTCGCAGACAGGATGCAGCGGGCACCGAAATCATTTCTGGGAGAACTGTTCCGCGTATCGAGGACGCCAGGACTGATCTCATTTGCCGGAGGTCTTCCCTCTGCTGGTTTTATCGATACGGAAGGACTTGCCCGGGCTGGCCGTACCGTAATGGATGAAGAAGGAAAGGACGCTCTCCAGTATAGTACCACCGATGGCTACCTTCCCCTCCGGGAATACATAGCGGCACGGTACCGGTCCCGACTCGGTATTCCGGCTACTGCAGATGAGATCCAGATCGTCAACGGGTCGCAGCAGTGCCTTGATCTTGTTGCAAAGATCTTCCTGAACCCGGGAGACCCTGTAGCAATAGAGCAGCCGGGATATCTTGGGGCAATCGAAGCATTCTCCCTCTATGAACCGGTCATCCACCCAATACCGGTCACCGAGACCGGCCCGGACCTTTCCCGTCTTGAGACGCTGGTCTGGAGAACAAGAATCAGGTTTTTTTATGCCATCCCGAATTCCCAGAACCCCTCGGGACTCACGTACCCGGAAGGTGCACGGAAAGACATCGCAGCCATCATGAGTGGTACGGGTTCTGTTTTTTATGAGGATGATGCATTCGGGGAACTCTTCTTCGATGGAAAACCCCGGTCTCCTGTCAAGAAATTCCTGCCGGATCAGACCATCCTTTCCGGATCGTTCTCAAAAATCGTAGCTCCGGGGATGCGGATTGGCTGGATATTTTCTCCTGCTCCTATCCTGTCCCGTTTTAATATCGCAAAACAGGCCGCCGATCTTCATTCCAATTATCTCTGCCAGAAGATTCTCCACCGTTACCTGGAATCGTTTGATCTCGATGCTCATGTCCGGAAGATCTCTGCGGAGTACGGGAGAAGGTGCCAGCTGATGTGCGATCTGATAGATGACCGGATGGCATATCTGACTCATACAGATCCGGAAGGCGGGATGTTTCTTATGGCGACACTTCCCCATGGTATCCGGTCAATGGATGTCTTTGAAGCCGGTATCAGAAACGGTATTGCTGTACTTCCGGGGATACCTTTCTACGTGAATGGCGGCGGGCAGAACACCATACGGCTTAATTTTTCCTGCACAGATGAAGAATCGATAAAGACCGGAATGCAGCGGCTCGAATCGGCATTTCAGGAGCTTCTTTAGGTATTCCTCCGGCAGCCCGGGATTTGGTTCAGACTCCGGAGAAATGAAAAGATGGAAAAAGGGCTCTATCCAATACTAGATGGATTGTAATGACCAAATGCTCACGACACCCGAAACACGATGCCATAACAACCTGCAGAATATGCAAATCCGAGTGCTGTAAGGACTGTTCCAGCGAAACTCTTGGCATCTGCCATTCCTGCGGCTACAAAATTCTGATTGTAATTTTCATCATCATGATTGCCATCTCGTACGTCGCGTGGTTTGGTATCCTGTGATTATCCGTTCAAAGAGGGTAAATTCTCGAAACTGAGAAGTCCGCTTTTTCCGGCTTCTGAATTCTCCTCGCGTGTTTCAGGTTATTTGAAACATTCCGGAAAAATCATTTTGCCGTATGGCCTTCCGGGTAGTATTTTTCCTGGGAACAAATCCCTTTTTGCGCAGGGAAGCAAAAGCAGGACAATTCCGGATCTGGTTGTTTCTGGGAAATGGAAAATTTATTTTAAGAGGGAATTCCCTCATCCCTCAAATGAGAACCTGATATACCCAGAGTAAATTTTCAGGGAAGGAAAACTGCGACAGCGATCACGGTAGTCCAGAGGCCGTCCTTGTTCCCCTGGGCTGACTGGCAGGTATGTTTGGTTTTGATGATTTTCCCGCTGGCTTTATAGATCTGTTCCCGTTCCTGCCATGCCCAGTCGGGATCAAACTCTATCCCGAGTGTTGTTGCAAGCATTGTTGCAGCAAGATCCTCTGCATATTCCCCGGTTTTATCCGCAGTCTCCCCGTATGCGTGATGTTCGGAGAGATACCCGTATTCGTTAATATCTTTTGGGAGTGCAAGACCAATTGCTGATGAAACGAGACGGTTGGGCTCATTCGTCTCATTTCGTGCCATCACGCAGTACGTGATCCCCCCGGATTTGAGTTGTTTGAGCCCGGATTCTGTTGAAACCTGCTTACAGTTCGGAGGGAAAATACTTGATACATACACAAGATTACAGCGCTCGATTCCTGCTTTTCTGAGTGCAAGTTCGAAGGAGGCTAAACGGTCCTTGTGAATTCCCACGCCTTTCGTAAAGAAAATCTTTGAGGGAACAAACATATCCTATTCTTCTTCTTTTTTTTGACTTTTTATTTTTTGGTCTGGGAAAATAGTGAACATGCTCAATGCTCAGTTCCTCTGGTAAGTGGGTTATCGTACTATGTTTCAAAGGTGTTCCCCTCTGCCCGCGAAGTCCAAACCATCAGACTGATTCCGGAAGAATCCGGAACCGGATTATGTTAACGTATCCGTTCAATTATTCCCCGCCCGCTTCATATTATCACCGAACCGATACCCTGAATATAAACCCGTTTGCATTCAAAGAGATATCTGAAGATTCAAATTCGAATATGGTGGGTATGGATCTTGAAAAACAACGCAGTAAATAGAAGAATCCGGAGTTAAAATGAAACTCCGGAAATTATCATCCTGCATTTAATCGGAACCCAGAATTAATGAATCCGGTGGGCAAATGAAAAAAAAGACAGTGATAATTGGTTTAATTTTAATGGTATTGATGGTGACAGCCGCCCAGGCTGCAAGTACGGTTTCCCTGACCACATTAGGGGATGCCGTGAACCAGGTCTACGTATCTTCGGTTACGCTGGACCCCGCAGTTTTCTATCCCGGGGAAACGGGAACGGTTACTGTACGCCTGACAAATAGCGGCACTATGACGGTTACCCTGGGAAGTCCGGTAATCTATGATCCCAATATTGAGGTTGAGAATGCCGGTTCTTTCACAACAAAGTCCCATGTCGGGGGTGGGGACACGGTTGATTATGTCTTCAAAGTGTCCGTAAACTCATCCTCCGGTAAGAATACCTATTTCCCGGTCTTTTCCGTTAACCCGGATATAGGAAATGCCGTCCATGCATCATTCCCCCTCAAAACGGATTCCAACGATCTTCAGGCATCTGTCTCGGGTCAACCGGATACCTTTACCCTTGACAACGCAGGGATGGTCAACCTGACCCTTATTAATCCCCGGGATGCTGCGATTGAAAATATCCATATCAGCGCAAGCGGACCGGGTCTTGCGGTAAACCCTTCAGATACCTATGTCAGCAGCCTGAACGCTCTGAATTCTTCAACGATAAAGTTTTCAGTTACTCCAGGTCAGAACTCAAACCTGGATTTCAATATCAGTTTCACCAGTGCGGGTACTGTACACTCTACCACAGTACAGATTCCTATTACCCTTGGTGTAGATAAGAAGGCTGCAGTCCCCGTCGTGAATAACCCATCCCTTACAACGAAGAGCTCCTACTACGATCTTACCGCTGATATCACCAATGCGGGTGTATCTGATGCAAAAGGAGTAATTGTCACTGTTGGGTCTCCTGCAAAAGCTACCGGTACCTATGCTGAGTATGCAGTTGGCACGCTGTCTGCAGATGATTCTTCCAGTTTTGAGGTGACGTTCACCTGCGACGACCTTTCGAGTGTTCCGCTGGAAATAACCTGGAAAGACTCCTCTGGAAACAACTACAATACAACGAAAGTACTGGATCTTTCTACCTCCAGCTCCTCTGGTACTAGTACAAAAGCATCCTCCTCCACGTCTTCGTCCAGCACTTCCGGCGAGAGCTCCTCTGAGATGGGAGGAATGAGCGGCGGACCTGGAGGTAGCAGTGGTGGCGGCAGCCTGTTTGGCGCATCCGGTAGTGGCTTAAGTGCCTTTTACCCGATCATAGCGGGCGGGGTCATCCTTGTCATTGCGGCAGTCCTCTTGGTAAAGCGGAAATGGATCCTGGCTAAAATAAAAAAGCAATAAGCGGGGGGATATTAATGTTACATCTGATCATGAGGCCAACAAAAACCGGTGGAAAAATGAAGAAAAAATCAATCGGAATTGGATTTATTTTGATAGTGCTCCTGGTAACCGCAGCCCAGGCTACAAGTCCGGCCGGGACGGCAAGTACGGTTACCGTGACCACCATCCAGGATGCTGTAACCCAGATCTTTGTATCTTCGGTAACGTTGGATCCTGAGATCTTCTATCCCGGAGAAACGGGAACTGTCACCGTGCATGTGACAAATGGCGGCAATGCCACAGTCTGTCTGGGTAATCCGACAATCACGGATCCCCACATAAAGGTCTATGATGATGACACGCTCAAGTCTAAGACGTACATTGGTGGCGGGGGTACGGCTGATTTTGCATTCAAAATCTCCGTAAGTTCAGCCTCCGGTAAAAATACCTACTTCCCGATCTTCTCAGTTACCCCGGATGTGGGAACCGCAGTTCACGAATCATTCGAGTTGCAGACCGATTCAAATGACCTCCAGGCATCTGTCACCGGAAAGCCGGATACCTTTACCCTCGACAACGCCGGAACCGTCAACCTGACCTTCATGAATCCCCGGGAAGCTGCAATCAAGAATATTCACGTTTCCGCAACCGGGCCGGATCTTACCATAAATCCGACAGATCAATATATCAGTAGTCTGGAGACTCTTAATTCCTCAACGCTGGGGTTTTCTGTTACCCCGGGCCAAAACTCAAATCTGACCTTCAACATCAGCTATGCGAGTTCAGATAATGTTTACTATAAAAATGTTATTCTGCCTGTCAGCCTTGGCGTAGATAAAACCGCCGCAGTTCCGGTAGTGAATAACCCGTCTCTTACCACGAAAAATTCGTATTATGATCTCACCGCAGATATTACCAATGCCGGGATATCTGATGCAAAGGGACTCGTAGTCACAGTCGGATCACCTGCGACAGCTACCGGTACTTATACCGAATACGCGGTTGGCAGTCTGGCAGCTGACGATTCCTCGAGTTTCGAGATAACCTTCACCTGCGAGGATCTATCGAATGTTCCCCTGGAAATATCCTGGAAAGATTCCCAGGGTAACAATTACAATACCACGAAAGTGATGGATTTCTCTACGATTAGTTCCGGAACCGGGACCTCCGGTTCCAGTTTGAAAAAGTCTTCCTCGTCGACCACTTTCAGTAGCAGTATGAGCGGAGGATCAGGCGGGAATATGGGCGGACCCGGCGGCAGCGGTGGCGGTCCCAGTGGAGGAGGATTATTCGGTAGCTCCGGCAGCGGCCTGAGTGCATTTTACCCGATAATAGCGGG
This sequence comes from Methanoregulaceae archaeon, assembly GCA_039683275.1. Classification (GTDB taxonomy): domain Archaea; phylum Halobacteriota; class Methanomicrobia; order Methanomicrobiales; family Methanospirillaceae; genus JBDKRP01. The sequence goes on from JBDKRP010000159.1 coordinate 30,196, forward strand.
AGGTATCCTCATTGTCCTTGCTGCAGTCCTCTGGGTAAAGCGGAAATGGATTCTTGCCAAGATAAAAAAGCAGTAAATGCGGAGGGATTATGACAGAAACCCCTCTTATCCGACTCTCTGATGTAACCAAAACGTATCACCTGGAGAGTGGGGATTTCACGGCACTCGACCACGTCTCGCTCGATATCATGGAGAGTGATTTCGTTGCGATCATGGGACCATCCGGGTCGGGAAAATCGACCATGATGAACCAGCTCGGGATACTGGATGTCCCTACATCGGGAGATCTCTTTATCGAAGGCAGGAATGTGAAAAATATGTCAGCCCTTGAGCGTACCCATTTACGGCGCGATGCTATAGGGTACATATTCCAGAAATTTTACCTTATTCCCCTCCTTACGGCGTATGAGAATGTTGAATATCCCCTGATCCTGAAATACAAAAAACGGGATACCTCCGGAAGGGCAGCCGCTCTTCTGGAATCTGTAGGGATTGATAAAGAAAAAGGTAATCACCGCCCCTCCCAACTCTCGGGAGGCCAGCAACAGAGAGTGGCGATTGCACGTGCTCTTGTAAACGATCCAAAGATCCTGCTCTGTGACGAACCTACGGGAAACCTCGACCGGAAAACGGGTATTCAGATTATGGATATCCTGGTTGATTTGCAAAAGGCAGGAAAAACGGTAATCCTGGTTACGCATGACCCGAAGATTGCAGAATATGCCCACCGCACGATACGGCTGGAAGACGGGAGGATCGCAGAATCATGAAAAAACTGGATATCTTCTTCGATCTTTCGGTACGGAGCGTACGGCTGAATTTTCTCCGGTCGATGCTTGCATGTATCGGTATCGTGATAGGTGTTGTCGCCATCTCCTCCATGGGCATGCTCGGGGCAAACATGCAGCTTGAGATAAAAGACCAGCTCTCCGGGAATGCAAATACTATTGTCGTCTCAACGGAAACCGTCCGGATGGGCGCTCCCGGGCAGATGTTTTCATCCTCGAGTTCCTCAGGAATTACCAAAAGTCAGCTCACCCAGATACGGAATGCAGTAGGATCAAACGGAACGGTAATTCCCATCATATCCAATTCATCTATGTATACCATTAATTCCGTCATGGGCCGGGGCACCCTGTATGCGATGGAGCCGGATGATATCACGGACTTCCTGACAATCTCAAACGGAACGAATATTCTGGAAGATAATCAGTGTCTTGTTGGATCAACGATTGCCTCCAACTTCAATGTGAAAAACGGGACGACAAAGGTTAAGCTTGGTTCCTCACAGGATTCAAATCGTCCGATTCTCCGTATTGTCGGGGTTCTGGAAGAACGGGGTACGACAACGGATGGCATTAGTACGGACAATGCTATCATTGTGTCCAAGAGCTGGTATACGGATCAGTACAGCACTACCAAGTACTCCCAGGTGAACGTCATCGTGCATGATATCGATAACATAAATGCCACCGAGACGGCAATTGATGCAAAACTCAACAAGTACAAAGATGCAGTAAACATTGAGGATGCCAGTTCGCGTCTCTCATCAATATCCTCCACTATCAGTACGTTATCGACCATGTTTATGGCGATAGGAGCAATCTCCCTCGTTGTTGCAGCGGTCAGTATCTTCAACGTGATGATGATGTCGGTGAACGAGCGCATTCAGGAGATTGGTATCCTGCTCTCTATTGGTACGGAAAAAGGAGAAGTTCGCCGGATGTTCCTCTACGAAGCGTTCCTCCTGGGGCTGGTCGGAGGGATTGTCGGAGCGATCACAAGTTTCGTTATTGGATATGCCGTGGTGAGTTCCCTGCTTGGCACGACGGATTATTACTTCCTTCCGGGAAGCCTGATGTACCTGCCACTCGGTATGGTTGTCGGGGTATTAACCTGCGTTGTATCAGGTCTCTACCCGGCCTGGAGAGCTTCGAATATGGATCCGATCGACGCACTGAGAGCGGATTGAAGGGAATACCGTTCGAAAACAATCTGTGAAAAACTGGAATCGGATACGCGGAAGAGTATTTTACCTTCTTCCCATTTTTTGGAATCAGGCCGGTATTCGGGAATACCCGTTTTCAGGAAGTCGTTCCCGTTTCCCTGGCATAGGATGTACCGGGTATAAGCCGGCCTTCTGCAGGTGCCATTTGCCTGAATAGGGGGTATTCCGATATATGGTAAACCCGCCGGTTCAATTATCCCTCATTTCCGGTCAGCCTTTCACCGCACCTATATTTTGAATATAACATCTCCTGCGCATGTTGTACTATCCGGTGATTATCCTGAATGGGGATCATTCAGAGAAAATTCAAAAGCGGGAGAAGAATCCAATGAAAAAAAGCAGGGTACTCTTATTGTTAGTTTCAGGAATCCTTATAGCGGGAATGCTGGCGGCGGGTTGCACCCAGAGTTCGGGATCCGCTGTTACGCAATCTTCGTCAGGTAGTTCCGTCCCGACAGAACAAAACATGTCTGTATCAGGAGATCCAGCGGGGGCATCAGCATCGGGGACTTCCCCATCCGGTATGCCGGCGAATGGCACACAACCCTCCGGTACATCTTCTCCAGGTAGGGAAATGAACGGAACCCAACCTTCGGGAACTCCCCCGTCCGGTATGCAGATGAATGGAACGCCTCCCTCAGGGACACCCTCAACCGGATCATGATTCCTCTGTGAATTATCCGAAAACACGGATCGTAACCGGCTCAAACATTACAGGACAGGATTATGTTATACCGCAAATTGTTTCAGAAAAAAAGGAGAGCGAAACAGGATAGCAGTCCTGCTTCCTGTGCGAACCTGCCCCTGCCAATCCTCTGGATCCATCCTAAAGACGGATCCATCCTTTTCACCAATACGGCCGCCGAACATCTGACCGGCTATCGGAAAAAAGACCTGCGGTCCAGATCTGTTTCTTCGCTTTTCCCCGAGAATCTTCCCGGAAATCTCGGAATATCCCTGAACATGAGAAGACGACATTCTTCAACCTGTCGTCATTCAATGTATGCAGTCCTGGTACGGAACCGTGGTTCACCCCGGTTGATCCGGCTCACCCTTGATTTTCCCCGGCAGATAGCCGGGTATCCACGGCTCATCAGGATTTGCTTGACTAATGTTGAGGGTCTTGATTCCTGTTCCGGGGGAGATCTGGAAACTTCCTCCAGACCATCGGCATCCGGAACCCGGCCCCGGGAGGGTTCAGTTATTACCAGCCTTATCAGATGGATCAAAAGTGTTTTTGCATAAATCCCGTGCAAAACTCTTTTCAGAATTTTGGAATTTCCTGGAGACTGCAGGGAGTACCTGCTTTCAGAACCGGATTTTTTTAAGGTCTGCAAGAAATTCCCCAACTGAATCATACCGATCCTTTGGATTTTTCTGGAGGCATTTTAAGAGGATATCTTCAAGAAGCGCTGCGTTCACATCCTCCATTGCGAGTGGTGCCGGTGCGTCGTGCAGGATTGCCTGGGTTATTTCACCCATTCCCCCACCTTTGAAAGGTAATCGTCCGGTGAGCATCTCATAGTAGAGGACGCCGATCTGATAGATATCTGTCCATACCCCGGGTTCCCCGTAGAGATTCGGGGCCAGCTGTTCCGGAGATGCATATTCAAGAGAGAACCCGATGATTCCGGACTGTTTCGTGCCAGCAGCTTTGGAAAGACCCCAGTCGGTAATCTTCGGAGTTCCATCCGGCGCTATCAGGATATTTCCTGGTTTGATGTCCCGGTGAACAATCCCCTGCCCGTGAGCGTAACTTAACCCTTCAGCAACTCCCGCGATGATTTCGGTAGCTTTTTCAACGGTAAGGGGGAATTTCAGGGTTTCTAAGGGGGTCCCCACGTACTCCATTTCGATATACGGAACCGGGAAGATATTTGCCGCATATATTTCGACAATATTTTTGTGATGCAGACCCTCCCAGATCTGGAGTTCTTTGGTGAACTGGGTGCCGGTGACCTCGTCAAACCGGATCGGGACTTTCACTGCAATGTCCCGGTTCTCTTTTGTATCGTGTGCCCTGAATACCCGGGAAACCCCCCCTTCGGCCAGGTATATTGCATCGGGATATTTATTTTCAAGGGCAGGCGGGAGTTGAGCAGCGTAGTGATGGCTGTCCGCCGATTCCCGGATTTGACCGGTATCGTGCCTGGTGGTAACTACTGTGGCATTTCCCGGGGATATTCCGCGATTATATTCGTCCGGGGGTGTGGTGCTCCCCTTTTTCCTGCTCCGTTCAAACCAGATGCCGGCAGCTGCTGACACAACGATAATAACGAGAATCAGCCACCAGAAGTCGAGAAGGATCCTGAAGATCAGGGCGGGCGGACCGCCGGGATTTTCTGTGGATATAATCTGACTGGTCTGTCGCGTATTCTTGTCGACGGACTGGACAATTGCTGATTCTTCGTTCGGCTGGACGTTCTGTACCCCCCCCGCCTGTTGGGAAGTGCTGGTTCCTGCTCCCGGTGAACGAACCTGGACCAGTGTATAGGCTGCCGGGAATTTGATGAGCGGTGAAAGATCTGTAGTCGCCGAGAAATTTTCAATATCCGGTGGGGTAGTGCTGTTCTGCGTCAGAGTGTAGGGCACATCCCCGATTCCATCATTATTTGCATCAGAACCCTGATACTTTTTCCAGTGATTCCCCAGTTGAGCGACATAACTTCTTCCATCATACCGGTATTCCCAGGGAACACTGGTCCAGGAAACGTCTCCGGATTGGGTCTCAAGATCAACACGGTTGTTAAAATAGTTCAGGTAGAAGGTATTTGCCTCGGAATTCCGATCAATAACAACTCCCACGGAATTATTGATGACGATGTTTCTCGATATTTCGTTGTGTACTGCTGATTTCAGGTTGAATCCTGCCGGAAAGCCCTGGATGCTGACATTATAGATTTTGTTGTTATCGGATTGGACAATGAGGCCATTTGTGGCATTCCCGGAAAGTACCAGAGTGTCAAGAATAACCCCCTCGGAAACAAGGGTAATTGCCGCTGATCCGGAACCGGATATGATTTCAGGAGGATTCCTGGGATCCAGTGCCCCGAGAGTAATCTGCCGGGTGATGACAAGGTTCTCATAATACCGACCCCCGGTGAGAAGAACCGTATCGCCATTTGAAGAACTGTTAATCAGACTTTGGATGGATGCCGTTGCATGGGTTCCGTTATTTACCAGGATATCCGCAGCTACCGGTGGAACGAATATCAGAAGGCCTGCCAGGAATAATAAGATTATCCGGTATTGTGTTTTACGCATGGTTTCCCGGTCTGTCTGCATCAGCACGCTCTGAAATTCCTCCTTACCCGTTCACGATAAAGAGGAAACGTGCTGCATTTTCACCCATCGCGAGATCGATGATATCCCCGTTTTTCAGGAGTGTTTTTTTCATAGGGGGGATCAACTCTGTATTCACATACGTCCCTCCTGAGCTGCCCCTGTCCTCAACATGCCAGGAATTCCCGGTCTTTGTAATAATGGCATGGGGTTTTGTGACCCGTGTTACGGCCCGGTATTCTTCCGGCAGGACGATATCTCCCTCGCTTGTTTTCGAGGGGGCGTCAGGATCGATCCTGCCAATGAGGATCAGGTCTTTCTTAAGAAGGAACGTATTTCCGGCATATGTCCCCTCAACAAGATGAAGTGCCGGAGAATCATTTCCGGATTCCTGAAGTATTGCAGATCTCACCGAATTAATACGTTCCTGAATTTCCCCGTATCCCATGGGTATATTGATTCTTGAAAAAACTCCCATGTTCTTGATCAGCGTCTCAAGGCTGCCTTCCGCGAGGGAAAATTTCCAGACCGGATGAATACCTTTTGCAGTTTCCCTGCCAAACCCGGCCTCTTTTTTCACAAGTCCGATATGAACCAGTTGATCGATGTGCTTCTTGGTATTCGCATAACTTGTATTGATACGGGACGCGATCTCACTGATCTCTTTGGGATTTTTCTCGATGACTTTGAGTATCTTGAGTCGGACCGGATTGGAAAGCACTTCCAGGTATTCCGATAACTCCTGCAAAAATGCTGGATCGGTTGAAACTGAGATGGTCTCTCTTTCGGACATTTTGAAAGCACCCCCTTAAAGTACCTGCGTAATGCCGGCTCTCTGAAATGTGCGTATCCATAGTATTATTGTAAGGGATAAAATAAGTTGGTATTTTCGTTACCCTACTATTACCGGCAATTCAGGATTGTAATCCCAGGTGCCCTTTCAGATCCACCCCGTGATATGCTATTTCCCCGGGCTGGTGGAAAAACCGCCTGAAAAAAAAACTGTCCCTTATGAGGGGTATCAGATCCTACGGGTAGAACTTCCGCTACTAACTTTCCTGTGAGATACAAAACGATCCGGTACGAGGGGCAGGAGCTCCCTCATGCTGTCAATAATGAAATCCGCGTGGGTCGAAATCCGTTTCTCTGAAAACCGGTCCCCGTACCTGGCGTACACTGTCTTCATGCCAAGTTTCTGTGCCGGTTCCATATCCCGGTTTGGACTGTCCCCTACCAAAATGACCTCTGATGGCTCTGCAGCCAGGTGGTGTAGGGCGTACCGGAACGGTTCAGGTGAGGGTTTTTTCCTGCCGGTGACATCGCAGGTTACAATGAGATCGAAATCCTGCCGGAGACAGGTTTTGTCCAGCCGTCTCTGTGCCTCCCGGGAAAATGCATCGGAAATAATCCCGAGACGAAACCCCCTTCGTTTGAGCTCGGCAAGAGTTTCAGGTACTCCCGGGTACGGAACGATCCCGTCCATTTTTACGGCATCATAGATACGACAGCATTTCTCGTAGGTAATCTCCGTGTAGCAATTCCTGTCTTCCAAGTAATCCCTGATATTGCGGAAGTCCTCAAACCCCCAGTGGCCCTCGAGAAAGTATCGGAAAAGATCATCCCGGGTCCCCTCACCGGTTTCCTGAACAACACTTTCGCATGCGGATAGTTTTGCCCCGACCAGATCGAAAAGAGTGTTGTCCATATCAAAAAAAATTGTTGAAATTGCCCCTTCAGCCAGGCACAACCGCTCTTGCATCAGGATATTTTCGACACGGTTTCTTAAATTGCTTGGTATCCTGACAGAATGAGATAGGCTGGAAAAGCAGGAAACGGACCGCGCTCTCCCCCTTGGGTACCTGAATTTCTTCCAAAAACAAAAGATTTTCTTGATTTCCGCACAGAATACTCTTACGGACTTTCATGCAGGGAACTTTCCTGGTTGAACTCAGCCCCGGAACGAGCCGGTGGAAATTACGCCATCTTATCCACCAGATTGCATGCAGGTACCATATCCACGGAAATATTGAACAAAACCCGCATGTCACACTCTTCGGACCGTTTACTGTGCGGGAAGGTATCTCTGTTCCCGGGATCCAGGCATGCATAGAATCGGCGGCCTCGGGTTTTTCCCCTATCCCTTTCCTGATCAATGGGTGGGAGACCAAAAAGGGGATAAATGGCGGTGTTCTTGCATTCCGGCTTATTCCCTCGGAAGATCTTATCCGCCTGAACCGGGCAATAGCAGAACATCTCTCCCCGGTCAGCAATGGCTGCAATACATGGGATCAGGACCCTGACCAGAAATGGTTCCATGTCACGGTCGCGAATCGTCTCAGCGTCTCCCTCGCGGATACCATCCTGACGGAACTTGTGGATCGCAGCCACGGAAACCAGGAATCTCACCTGCCGGACGACGAACCCATGGAAAAACGGGTATGGAACCAGTTTCTTTCCATTCTCCGGATTACTCCCGGAGAGGCCGGAATCCTGCATCCTGTTGTCTGCGATGACGGGATCCGTATCCGTCTCATGAACGAGGATCATATCGTCGGGGATTTCGATCTTACCACGCATTCCTGGCTTCATGGAGAATCCTCAGCGATAGACCCCTCCGGCCGGCAACAGATGCTCAGGAGATACCGGATCCTCCGGGGGCTGGAACTTACTGAAACGATGCCGGATCATAAACCGGATATTTTTGTCATCAGCGACCTGCACCTTGGGCACGCGAATATTATCCGGTATTGTGCCCGTCCGTTCTCAATTCTCGATCCGGGAGAGATGGACCGTGTTCTTATCCGGAACTGGAACCTGACTGTCAGGGAGAACGATCAGGTCTTCTATCTCGGCGATCTCCGGTATTGCGGTTCTTCAAAGACCGAGCGTGAGTACCAGAGTAATCTCTCCGGGAAAATTACCTTTATCCGTGGCAACCATGACCAGAGCATTCCCGGGACAGTGAGTGCCCATACCCTGGAATGTGACGGGATTTCGTTTATCTTCTCTCACGATCCGGAAGATGTCACGCCTCTACCCGGGCAGTGGGTAGTTCACGGGCACCTGCATAATAATGATCTGCGGGATTATCCGTTCATCAGTTTCCGGAATCACCGTGTCAACGTGAGTGCCGAGGTTGTGGGATACCGGCCGGTCAGCCTTCACGAGATAACCGGGCTCATCAAAAGAGGCCTTCTTGAAGGGAGGACCCGCATGTTCCTGATTCGTCCACTCACATCCGGTTACGGGATCTGCTCCGGGGAACCTGAGAGAACAATGTCTCAAAAATGACCTGGTTTTTAACGTTTTTCTGAAATCCCAATCCCTCGTAATTCGCGACTGATTTCGGGCTGGTTCCATTTGCGGATATCGCAGATCCCGTACTGGAGAATCTCAAAAGATCGCATGTTCGTTTTCAGGTCCACGTACATCCGTGTACTGTCCGGTTTTCTCGTAATTCCGGTAAGAATTCCCGGAAAAGTATTCAATACAAAAATATTTTCAGATGCCATGTTAAAAGATAACTGTGCATCCCCCAGCCATCACGATTCTCTACGTGGATGATGAGGCAGGCCTTCTCAACCTTGGAAAAAATTTCCTGAGTTATATGGGGAGTTTTATAGTTGAGACGGCAGGATCTGTAGGGGAAGCTGAAGCGATTCTCCGGGACAAATGGATCGATGCTATTGTATCGGATTACCAGATGCCGGAGAAAGACGGGATCGAATTTTTGCAGGAAGTGCGTCGGGACTACCAGGATCTGCCATTTATCCTTTTTACCGGAAAAGGCCGGGAGGAGATCGCAATCCAGGCACTCAACCTTGGGGCAGATTTTTATCTCCAGAAAGGCGGGGATCCGGTTGCCCAGTTCACGGAATTAACCCATAAGATCCGGATTGCCGTAGACCGGTACCGTGCCAAGCGGACCCTCATCGAATATGAAGAACGTTTCTCCAGGATCTTTGGTGCCAGCCCGGCACCTATCATCATCATCAAAATATCCGATGGTACAATTGTCGATGCAAATGTAAGTTTTGAGCAGGCATTCGGCTATATTCCCGGCGAGCTTCCCGGGAAGAATCTGAAGGATCTCACGATATGGAAAGATCCTCAGGATTCCGAGGCTGCGCTCTCCATCCTTGTATCAGAAAAGTCGGTACGCAACCGGCCGTACGAGCTCCGTGACTTACAAGGAAATCTCCATGAGATACTCATATCTGGAGAGACAATCCGGCTTGGCGATGAGGACTGTTTTCTTATCCAGATGCACGATATTTCCGAGACACTTCGGATGCAGGAACTTCTCCGGGAGAGCGAAGAACGGTACCGGCTCCTGTTCAATAATACTCTCGATGCGTATGCTCTCAGTGAGATTATCTGCGATGAGAAGGGAATCCCGTCTGATTACCGGTTTCTTGATGTCAATCCCGCATTTGAGCGTATAACCGGTTTCCAACGCGGGGATGTAATCGGCAGGCGGATCCGTGAAGTGCGACCCGGGGTGGAATCTTCGCTGATCGAAACCTATGGGAATGTCGCGCTCTCAGGAAAACCGGTACGTTTTGATAATTATGCGGCAGATCTGGACCGGTATTTTGAAGTCCGGGCTTTCTCTCCCCGGCTGGGTCAGTTTGCGATTGTTTTTTCCGAGATAACCGAACGTCGTCATGCTCTGGATGAACTTGTCAGGAAAAACGAGGAACTCGGGCAGCTCAATGAAGAACTCCTTTCAACCGAAGAGGAACTGCGCCAGAATAATGAGGAACTCACCGAAAAAGAGCGACAGCTCAAAGAAAGTGAATCTCACCTTGAGGGTGCCCAGCATCTTGCCCAGATAGGAAGCTGGGAATCGGATATTACGACAGGCCGAATGATCTGGACCCGTGAGACGTTCCGGATATTCGGGCTCGACAGCACCCGGGGCGCTCCGGAATTTCAGGACCTGCTTCTCTTCTGGCATCCCGACGACCGCCCTGCATTTTTCGCCGCATCGAAAGCTCTCTGGAAGGAGGGAGTCCCGTACGATCTGGAACAACGGATCCTCCTTCCTGACGGCAGGCTCAGGTATGTCCGGGTGCAGGGAGAACCGGTGAAAAAGAATGGAACTATCCTGCGGATCTGGGGGACAATCCAGGATATCACCCGAAGAAAAGAGATCGCGGAAGAACTTACGCAAACTGAAGAGAAATTTTCCCGCATCTTCCATGCAAGCCCGGCACCTATCATTATCTCCCGGTTTTCAGATGGCACTTATCTTGAGGTGAACGAACAGTTTACGCGCCTGATGGGATACAACCGGAATGAGGCAATCGGCCATACCAGCAGGGATCTCGGAGTGTTTATCGAGTACCGTGAACGGGATGAGATGGTTGCTCTTCTCGAAAAAGATCGGGGTTTCCGTGACCGGGTTTACCGGTTGCGCAGGAAAGACGGGGAAGTTATCCTCGCGAAGGTCAACGCAGAACGTATCCTCTTCGAAGGTGAGGATTGCATCCTCTTCATCATTGAAGATATCACGAAGGAGCAGCAGGCACATGACGATCTGGTCCGGAAAAATGAGGAACTGGGGCAGCTCTATGAGGAACTCCGTGCAACGGAAGAAGAACTCAGGCAGAATCTTGACGAACTTATCGAGAGCCGTGAGACGCTGAAGGAACAGGACCAGCGGTACCTGGCAGTTTTTGAGCATACCGGAACAGCGACGTTTATTTTTGAACCAGACGGTATCATCAGCCTTGCCAATAACCACTGCGAACGCATCTCCGGCTACTCCCGCCAGGAAATCGAAGGGAGGATGCGCTGGACGGATTTTGTTTTTCAGGAAGATCTTCCCTGGATGCTGGACCTGCACCGGAAACGAAAGGATGGGCAGGGAACTGTCCCGGACAGTTATGAGTTCCGGCTGGTACCTAAATCCGGAGAGATCCGGCACGTGCTGCTCAATATCGGCGGGATACCGGGAACCGGGAAGTGCGTTGCATCTGTTGTCGATATCACCGATCGGAAACTGACCGAGCATGCATATGCGGAAGGGAACCGGAAACTGAACCTTCTCACGAGTATCATCCGACACGATATCCTGAACCGTATGATGGTCCTCCAGGGAAATATTGTTCTCGCCGCAAAGAAAGCGAGCGATCCCGCAGTGCAGGAATATCTTAAAAAGATCGAGTCATCTGCGCTCCAGGTCGACCGCATGATGCGGCTTACGAAAGAATACGAATCCCTTGGCCGCCAGGTGCCGGGATGGCACCAGGTTTCCCGGACTGTCGCGGCAGCTGCCGCCGCCCTGGATCACGGAAATGTATCGCTGCAGATCCTGACAGATGGCCTCGAGGTCTTCTCAGATCCTCTCTTTGAGCGGGTCTTTGCGAACCTTATTGAAAACTCCCTGATGCATGGCCAGAGGGTATCCGAAATTCGTATCCACCACACGCTTTCAGAAGGTACCCTGAGGATCATTTACGAAGATAATGGCGTGGGCATTTCATCTGATATGAAAGAGCGCATCTTTGACCGCGGCGTCGGGAAAAATACCGGTCTCGGTCTCTATCTTGTGCGTGAAATCCTCGGGATCACGGACATCTCGATACGGGAGGGCGGAGAGCCCGGAAAAGGCGCACGCTTTGAGATCCTTGTACCCGGGGGAACATTCCGGTTCCGCGAATCCTGCAATACGGGATCCTCCCGGAACTAGTTCGTGAACATTCCCGGCATTACCGGATCCAGGATCCAACAGCCGTTCTAACCTGTGATTATTTCATTATCTTTATTACGCAGCCCCAACTATGCAGATGCGGTGAGTGTATGGAGATCGTCAAGATCCCACGGATGGAGAAGAAAGAGTACGACCGGCTCATTGCGAACGGGTATATCTCCCGTATTGCGTTCCAGGGAGAGAAATATCCTTATATCGCGCCGTTTTTGTATGTTTTCGATGGAAAATTCCTGTATTTTCTCTCGACAAAATACGGAAAGAAGATCGAATACTTCAGGAAAAGCCCCTATGTTTCCGTTGAGGTGGAAAAGTATACGCGTGACCTTTCCTCCTACACGTTCGTCACGTTCCAGGGATATCTTGAAGAAGTCGATGATGCTATCGAGAAGAAAATTATCCGCGGGAAGTTCGTTGACCTGATTAAGAGCAAGAAACTCTCCGGAAATATTCTTGCAGCACTCGGCCATTCGCCGGAAGATTTGCCGGAAGCTATTGCCAAGGAAGAGCGCTCGCTCGTCTGGAAACTGGTCGGCGTAATGGATCTTGTTGCCCTGAAAAACCTCTGATCCGGACAACCTCTTTTTCCAGCCCGGCAACGGCTATTAATTCTCAAAAAAAGAAAAATACCGGTACGATGAACGGAGAAATTCGGGACCCCGCTGAGGACGATACGGCCCGGCTTACCCCTGCAATGCGGCAGCACCGGGAAATAAAGGCGCGGTACCCGGATGCTATCCTGTTCTTCCGCATCGGCGATTTTTACGAGACATTCGGACCCGATGCCGAGATTGTCTCGCGCGAGCTGGAAATCGTTCTCACCTCCCGATCGAAGGGGCCCGAGGGAAAAGTCCCGCTCGCCGGGGTTCCCTATCATGCCGCGGAAGGATACATCGGACGGCTTGTCGCAAAGGGCTACAAGGTTGCTGTCTGCGACCAGGTGGGCGACCCGAAAAACACGAAGGGGATTGTTGCCCGGGAAGTTGTCCGGGTCGTAACCCCGGGAACCGTTTCCGATGGTGCGCTCCTCAGTTCCGGAGCCCCCCGGTACCTCATGGCCCTTGCCCCGGAAGAGAAACCGGAAAAGGGATACGGGACTGCCTTCCTGGATGTATCGACCGGGGAATTTTTCGTAACCGTTTCCCCGGGAGAGTGTTCCCTCCAGGATATCGCGACCGGGATCGCGAGGTACCAGCCCTCGGAATGCATCATCCCCTCGTCTCTTGCAGGCACGCTCCGGGACTGGCTCACGGACCGGGACCTTGTGGTAACCCCCTGCCCGGATGAATTGTTCTCGCAGGACCGGTGCCGTGAAATCCTGATGAGCCATCTCCAGGTTTCCTCCCTGGACGGTTTCGGGTGCGGTGACTATCCGGCCGCAGTATGTGCGGCGGGAGCGGCCCTCCTCTACGCAAAAGATACGCAGAGATCCGATCTCGCCCACGTGAGAACGCTCGGGACCCGGATCCGGGCAGATTCCCTCATCCTTGATGCAATCACAATGCGGAACCTCGAGATAATCCGGAATATCCGGGGCGGGACAAAGGAAAATACCCTTTTTTCCGCACTTGACGTTACCGAAACCCCGATGGGCTCCCGGCTTCTCCTGGAGTATCTCGCTGCACCCTCAGTATCCGTGAGCGAGATCGATGACCGGCTCGACAGCGTGGAATTTTTTGTCCGGAATCCTGCCATACGAAGAGACCTCAGGGCCATCGTGAACAAATGTGCGGATATCGACCGGATTCTCGGGAGAATATCCCTGGGAAGCGCCGGTCCCCGGGAGCTCCTTGCACTTGCCGCAGCGCTCGAACGCATCCCGGAGATCCGGTCCCTGGCCGGCAGCGGGACGGCGGAATTCCCCCGGCTCCTGAAATCCGCGTGCGACCGGATGCCGGACTGCCGGACCATTCCGGATCGGATCCGAAGTGCCATCGCGGAAGATCCCCCTGCGCTTGCGAGGAACGGCGGGGTTATCAGGGACGGGTTCAACCGGGAACTCGATACCCTCAAGCAGGTTGCGGACGGGGGCCGGGACTGGGTTGCAGAGCTCCAGCGGGAAGAGCGCGAGACTACCGGGATAAAATCCCTGAAGGTGGGATACAACCGGATCTTCGGGTACTATATCGAGGTCACGAAACCGAACCTGCACCTGGTCCCGGAGCGGTACGAGCGCAAGCAGACGACCGCAAACGGGGAACGGTTCACCCTCCCCGAATTGCGGGAAAAAGAAGCCCTGATTACAAACGCGGATGAGCGGCTCCTTGCCCTCGAACTTGAAATTTACGCGAACCTTCTCACGGAGCTCAAGTCGCATATCCCGGAACTCCAGGAAGTATCGCAGGGATTTGCGGTCCTCGATGTTGCGGCAGCTCTTGCAGAAGCCGCAGAGAAGTTCCGGTACGTGAGGCCGGTCCTTGACGATGGAACTGCAATTCTCCTGCGGGAAGGACGCCATCCGGTCGTTGAGCGGTTCGCGCCCCAGGGTTTTGTTCCCAACGATGCGCATCTCGATTCAGCGGGGGAGCAGGTCCTCGTTATCACCGGCGCAAACATGGCCGGGAAATCCACGTACATGCGGAGCGTCGCACTTCTCTGCATCATGGCCCAGGCAGGAAGTTTCGTCCCTGCCGGGTATGCAAAGATCGGGATCGTGGACCGGATCTTCACCCGGGTCGGGGCGTTCGACGATCTCGCAAGCGGGCAGTCCACGTTCATGGTCGAGATGCTGGAGCTTGCAAATATCCTGAATAATGTCACCACCCGAAGCCTGGTCATCCTGGACGAGATCGGACGCGGGACTTCGACTGCCGACGGGTATGCAATCGCAAAGGCGGTCCTTGAGTTCCTGCACGGAAAATCCAGCTCAGGCCCCCGTACGCTCTTTGCAACCCATTTCCACGAGCTGAGCGGGATTGAGTCCGATCTCAAACGGGTCAGGAATTACCATTTTGCCGTGAAGGAATCAAAGGGGGATGTTGCGTTCCTCCGGAAGATCATTCCCGGCTCAACCGACCGGAGTTATGGTATCCACGTGGCCCGGTGTGCGGGTATCCCCCGGAGAGTCACGGAACGGGCGGAACATATCCTGAAAGAAGAGGAAGATCGGGCCGTCGGCCAGCCGGGCACAAGGGCCCGGAAGTACACCCAGCTCCTGCTTCTTGACAGCGGGAGTTCCCCGGAACCCACGGGTCCTGACCCCCTGGTGCAGGAACTGGCATCGCTTGACCCGAACACGCTCACTCCCCTTGATGCACTCGTCCGGCTCACCGGGCTCCGGGAGAAAGCCCTGAACCGGGAGCGGACACGATGACTTCTGACAGCAGGGACGCTCCCGGGTCATCAGCCCCGATGATCCGTGTTCTCGATGAAGCAACGATAACAAAAATTGCCGCAGGGGAAGTAATTGAGCGCCCGTCATCAGTTGTCAAGGAACTTATCGAGAATTCGGTCGATGCCGGGGCCCGGCGCGTCAGGATAGATATCGAGACCGGGAAACGGGAGATCCGGTCCATCCGGGTGACCGATGACGGTTGCGGGATGCTCCCCGCCGATGCCGAGCTCGCATTTGTGCCCCACGCAACGAGCAAGATCCGGTCTGCCCGGGACCTCGAAGCGATCCGGACGCTCGGGTTCCGGGGAGAAGCCCTTGCAAGCATCGCGGCAATCTCCCGGGTGACGCTCGTCACCAAGCCCCGGGTGAAAGGCGTCCTTGCCGGGACCCGGGTTGTTCTGGAGGGGGGTGAACGAAAAGAGGCCCGCGAGACCGGAACCCCGGAAGGAACCGGTATCACGGTTGAAGATCTCTTCTACTATACCCCGGCCCGGAAAAAGTTCCAGAAGAGCCTGCCGACAGAACTTGCGCATATCCAGCGGGCGGTCGGGAACGCGGCGCTTTCCCACCCCACGGTAGCGTTCATGCTCACGATCAACCGGCAGGAGCGCCTTGCCACATCGGGATCCGGTGATTCGCAGGAAGTGCTCACCGCATTGTATGGGCCTGAAGGAACCGGACGGGTCGGACAGGTTTCGGGATCCGGGCAGAGCATGCGTATTTCCGGGTATCTCTCGCTTCCCCCGTTCACCCAGAAGACCCCGGGCAGGCTCACGCTGGTCGTGAACGGGAGGCCGGTCTATTCCCGGCAGGTTCTCGATGCTATCCGGGAAGGATACGGGACGCTTCTTCCCCGGGACCGGTACCCGCTTGGTGTCCTGGACCTCTCCATCGACCCGGATCTCGTTGATGTGAATGTGCATCCCGCGAAGCACCAGATCCGGATCACGAAGGAATCCGAGATTATCCGGACGATTGCGGACAGTATCGGGAGCTCACTCTTTCCGGAAGATCCTGAAAGGGACCTCGGGGAGATTCGTGGATCGGAAACCCTGATACCGGATACCGGAGCATGGCCAGGAACCGGAATCGCATCGGTGCAGGAAACGCGTCCCGAATATCTTCCCCGGAGCGAAGAATCCCTGATTCCCCCGGCAACCACGCATTACGCGACCCTGCGCACCGACCGGCAGCTCCGGCAGACCGAGCTTCCCACGGGATCCGCCGGCTCTGATGCCCCTGCACGACTTCCGGAAATTTCGATCATCGGGCAGTTCAACGGAATTTACCTTCTGGCCGAGACTCCGGCAGGGGAACTTCTGATCATCGACCAGCACGCAGCGCACGAGCGGATCCTGTACGAGCAGGTGAAGGAACGGGAAGCGTCCGTCCGGCAGGGGCAGGAACTTCTCGACCCCCGGATCATCCGGCCAAGGCCCGGGGATTCGGATCTCCTCCGGGAGTACCTGCCCGACCTGGAACGGGAAGGATTTGCCATCGAGCCGTTCGGCGGCGATGCGTTCCTTGTCCGTGCGGTTCCGGTGGTCCTCGGGAGGATGGAGGATGCATCCGTCATCGATGAAGTGATTGAGGAACTCCTGGGCGGTGCAGTGAAGGCGCCCGCAGAAAAGAGGGAGCGTATTGCAAGGATCGTTGCCTGCCGGGGAGCCCTCAAAGCAGGGACTGCCTGTACTCCGGAGCAGTGCCGCCGGCTCATCGATCAGCTCCGGCTTGCGAAGAATCCCTTCACCTGCCCGCACGGGAGGCCGACCATCATCCGGTTTTCCCGGGAGCAGCTGGATACGATGTTCCGGCGGATCTGAGGAGAGGGTTTCGGGATCTTTTTTGAAAAAGGTGCAGGACCCCTGCGTTTTTTTTCCAAAAACTTCTGGAAAAAAGTTTTGGGAAGTATTTTCAAAAATTGTCCGGGAGCATTGGAAATTTTTTCCCGGGAGGACATCCCAGATAAAAACCGGGCCTGAAATTTTTTTGGTTTTTCCGGATACTGCCGAAAAAATCCGGAGCAGGCCGGAAATTTTTCGGACCAGGTACTGCGCAGCACGAAACTATTCCCGGTCCGGAACGTTTCGAAAGGAATCCCGCAGTCTGCCAAATCTGCCCGCCCGACCCATTATCGGTTTCCGGGGATACTTCCTTATTCCCGGATACCCCTGTTACGGCCAGAAATATGCCCTGATCCGACCCAGGGTATTCCTGAGGTAATCCGGGCTCAATTCAGCCCCGGATTACCCGGGATACCTGGTCCGGACCCCTACAGAACCCGAATTATTTTACAAGCCGAAAATCAGAGCAATTTTATAGGGAATAATGGCAATCCGGGTTCAATTATCGCTTGAAAAATCTGTAAATTAAACGCCCCTTCCTGCCCCTCATTTTCCGGATCGATAGTTTCCCCATCCGGGCATGAGATCGGGCCCGTAAGGGGCCCTGGCGGGGCTGGTTTGTACCGACGGTAAAATTGAGTATATAAAGGGGGCTCGTCCAGAACCGGGTTTACGGGTTGTTTTCAGGAGCCGGATTCGTATCCCGAATGTGTGGATCGTGCCGGAATTTTTTATTGCACGCCTGGTTCAGAAAATGTTCCGGATACGGCTCTCCTGTTTATTGTCCTTCTATAAACAGAATGTTCCCGGAATTTTTTTTTTATTTGCAGAAACTTCCGGAATTGTTTCTGGATATTTTTGAAATCTTTCCGGATGATTTTATGATGTGAGGGCGCTCTGATGAGCGGGTTCGCGTTCTCGTCCCTCCGCCCGCTCACGAGCGAGGCTGTCCCAAGGATTATAGGACTCCAGAATTTTTTCAAGATGATTCTTGCCTGAAATTTTTTACAGGGATTATTGGAAACTGTATCGAATTTTTCCGGGACCAGGATACAAAGTTCTGTAAAGAATTTCTTAAACCGAAAATTTTCTTTACCTGAAACCTCTGAAAATGTATGATTTCGGAATTTTTTCTGGCTGGGTTCTGGAATTTTTTGAGAATACCCCTGACCCGGAGTTTTGTCTGCGGACGGGCGCAGGGACGAGCACGGCCGCATTCCCTCGCAACGTTCGGCCGAGTGTCCAGAACACCTCAGCAATCTCAAGCGTGTAAGGTACCCTTTGGGTTGGTACGCTCGTGGTACTCACGCAATCTGTGTATCCCTGAGGAAGCGGACAAGACCCCCGCAATCCCAAAAAAATTCTGCTGACAAAAATCCCTATTCCTTCAGCACATACCCTATAACAAGCAGGACCAGACCTGCATAGAAGAGAATTGTCCAGGGAATGGAGTAACTGTAACTGGTGGAGAGTGTGGAGAATCCGCTTAAATCCTTGAGAAGAACGCACGCAAACCCGACAATAAAACAACCCGCGCTCAAATGGACTTTCCTGGCCTTATTCATATCCTATCACCATTACATCGTTTTCCTGCCGGAACTGAAAACAGTTTTCCCGATTATTTCCGGCTGGCAAACGATCCGGCAAGTACCGCATAGAGCCGGGGCGAGAGAATCTCCGGGGGATGCTGCGTATCTCCGATTGCGATCCGCTCGGACGGGTACCCGAGATCCTCGCAGACTGCGATATCCGGGTGATGCCCGGCACGTTCTGCGGCACGGGCAAGATCCGGCAGGGAAAATTCCGGGTCCGCAAGGATGAATGCAACTTTTCCCCGCCCGATCTCCTCCACCGCTTCGCGTATCGCCTTCCCGTGATCCGTGCCATGAGCCGTGATGACCGCTACCCGGGTAAGCGGCAGGCGAAGCCGGGCCGCGACTACCTGAAGTGAAGAGATCCCGGGAATCACTTCCCCGTCAAGGTACCCGAGCCCCGCCAGCATCGGATCCCCGGTAGAAAGAACAAGGGCATCCGCAGGAAGCGTCCGGAGCCCCTTGTAATCCTCAATGATATGGGATTCACAGCCTTCCGGCAGGTAATGCGCCACCAGATCAAGGGCCCGGTCGGAACCGTACACCAGTGTTGCGGACCTGAGTACTGCTATAGCTTCTTCGGTCAGCATTCCCGGCCCGCAACCCACTCCAAGGATCTTCATGGTGTCTCTCCGATTATTGTTCCCGCCCTATCAATAAGGATCACCCGTATTTTCGGGAATTTTTCATGGAATCCCGCCAGCGTGTCCTGCATCGTTCGCGGGAACCGGGGATCGCAGCTGAACTCCTCGACCGTCTGGTACCCGGTCCCTTCCAGGATCTCCGGCCTGATGAATTTCAGGATAAGCCCGGGGAGACCGATGAGTGTCCCTGTTCTCCTGACCGCCTCCACCGATTTCTGGATCTTACTCCCGACAAGAACGACATCGCTTTCCGGAAACATACGTCTCGCGTACCGGAGCCCGATACGCCCGGTGGTCAGGACCGGATCCGGACTCTCCGCAATCCGGGAGACGGCCGCTTCACCTAAGTGATCGTCCCAGGGTTCGACAAACCCGGTCGTCCCGAGAACCGAGATCCCGCCTTCGATTCCGATTTTAGGATTGAGTGTCCGGGGTGCGGTTTCTGCGCCGCCCGGGACACTGAGCAGGACCCGGACACCGGGAAATCTTTCCTGCAGGCATGCTTCTTCCAGGGACCGGAGGATACATGCGAGAGGAGCCGGACTGATTGCCGGAGAACCTTTCGGGTACCGGGGTGTGTCCCGGACAAACCGCCCGATCCCTT
>JBDKRP010000160.1:0-7749 GCA_039683275.1 Methanoregulaceae archaeon
ATCAGGTACAGCAGGAGATCCCAGGAAAACGACCGGTTTTTTCGGGAGAACAATTCTTTCAGGGAAATTTTAATCTATCGGATTTCTCCCCCCGGGAATATAACAGTTCTGAACGCCAGGCAAAGAATACATTCCGGGAGTGGCGGCATACATCCTGCGTTACTGTACGAAGAGTGACGCGATTTTTCAGGGCAATCCAAATCAGGAAAGAGTTCTTCCGGTTCACCGGAGAATACCGGGCTCCTGGTTCACGCAGGCTCTTCGTCTTCCGGTCCCGGGCCGTTCCTCGCTTTCACGAGAGTAAGAATATTCTGTCCGCCCTCGAACCGGTACCTGACGTCCTGCATCAGGTTCCGGATCAGCATTACGCCGAGGCCCCCGATCGGCCGATCCTCGGCACTTGCATGAATATCGGGAGGTGGGAGCGTCAGCGGGTTGAAGGGAACCGCTGCATCCCGTATGACGATCTCGATAGTCTCCGGCTGGACCGTGCAGGAAATGCTGATCTCTCCCGGCTTTTCCCGGTACCCATGATGAATCGTATTCGTGATAGCCTCCTCGACCGCAAGCTGGATATCCAGGATTTCATTATCGGGAACCCCCTCATCGGAAAGATACCGGGAGAGGGAATCGTTCATTCCCGGGATCTCCCGGATATCGGATTTCAGGACAAGCGAGAGCGCCGGGTTCACAGGTTACACCGCCTTGAGAACGAGAATCGAGATGTCGTCGTACTGGGGAGTGCTGCCGCCGAATGCGGAGACTTCGTCCAGGATCCGGTCCACAATTTCCTGGGCGGGGAGCCGGACTGACCCAAGAACCGCTGCCTTGAGCCGGTCTTCCCCGTACATCTCTCCCGAGGCATTCATGGCTTCCGTAATCCCGTCCGTGAAGAGAACGAGGATATCCCCGGAACCGAACTGCACCTTCCCCGATCCATAGACTGCGTCTTCCATAAGGCCGACCGCAATTCCGGTAGCCGGGATCTCGGTGAGAGAAGTATCGGAGGCACGGTACAGGAACGGCGGGTTGTGTCCTGCGTTCACGTACTCAAGACTCCTTTTTTCCCCATCGATCATCCCATAGAAGAGGGTTATGAACATCCCGGCTTTCGAATCTTTCGTGATGATGGTGTTCGCGTCCCGGATTGCATCCGCCGGGCTTTTATGCCACTGGGAGTTGACCCGGATAACGATACGGGTCAATGCCATGAAGAGGGCCGCGGGTATTCCCTTTCCGGATACATCGCCGATGACGATTCCCGCTTCCCCGG
Source organism: Methanoregulaceae archaeon (assembly GCA_039683275.1). Lineage (GTDB taxonomy): Archaea > Halobacteriota > Methanomicrobia > Methanomicrobiales > Methanospirillaceae > JBDKRP01. Next base: position 1,274 of record JBDKRP010000160.1, read on the forward strand.
GCTTGAGGGGTATAACTTCGAGAGGAATCACGTCAAAGAAATCTCCCCCGACTTCTTTTGCCATCAGGTTTTTTGCCGCAATATCGAAATTCGGGATCTCCGCCAGGGTATCGGGAAGGAAACTCTGCTGGATCTCGGCGGCGATATTGAGTTCCGTCTGTTTCCGCTCCATCTCCCGCAGGAGGATATCCCGCTCGGCAACCATGCTGCGCTCCTTCTGGACATTTGTGATGATGATCGCAAAGACAGCCATCCCGGCCATGTTGGCAACGATCATCGGGAAGAGGAGGGAGGAAACAATCTGGTATGCAACCTCCCGGGGAGTTACGATCAGGAGGGCAAGGAGCAGATGGAGGCCCTCCATAAGAGCAGCGAACGCGACAGCCCCCGCAACCCCGATGAACTTCCGGTGATTCAGGAGGTAAATGATCCCGCCCAGGATACCTGCAATGACCGTTGCAAGAGTACAGGAAATTACGGTCGGGCCTCCCAGAGTCGCCCGGTACGCAGCGCCGATGAGCCCGGCACCGAGCCCGACAAACGGGCCCCCCACGAGACCTCCGGCCATGGGGCCGAGATCCCGGACATTGACGATGGCACCGAAGAACGATATTCCGCTGATTGTCCCATAGATGGAGATTATCCCGAAGATCACGACCATGAGAATCTGGGTTTTTATGGCAGGGTGACCATCGAGAATTTCCGCAAAAAACCGGCTTCTCGTGAAGAGGTAGGCAAAAACCACGATGACACAGATCATCTGGAGCAGAACCAGCGTCCACGAGAAAATGTCTTCATACATGGGAAAAGTACCGGAAAGGGATTGCCTTTTCTTCCATTTAAAATTCCCTGCGCGAATAGCTCCCCGATCCCGGGAACCCGGGATCCGTGAAAACGAAGGACTGGTCCCTGATAAATCCCGGGTTTTTCCAGGAAAAGTTTTTCTGAATCCGGGGAAATTCCTTCCTACAAAAAACGGAATGGTTCTTGAAGAATTACAGTACAATACAGTAAGGTACATCAGAGAACTATCCGGTGACTTCCATGGAAATTACCACAAATATACAAAACGGGACTGCGGTTGTTGCCGTAACCGGAAGGATCGACACCAGCACAGCGCCCGACCTCGAACGGGAACTGAACAGGATCATCGGGTCGGGAACGAGAAAAGTGCTCCTGAGTTTCGGGAATGTCCCCTATATCAGCAGCGGCGGGCTCCGCGTCCTTCTCTCGACCGCAAAGAAACTGAACGCTCCGGAGGACAGGTTCGGGATTGCAAGCCTGACTCCCGAAGTAAACAAGATTATGAAACTCGCAGGGTTCACGTCGATTTTCAGGATTTACCCGGACGAGGGAGCGGCGCTTGCCGGATGGTAACGCCCTCCTGACTGACCGCACCTGGCAGGATGTGCCGGGCTGCACGGGAGTCCGTATCTATCCCTACATGAGAAAAATCGATACCCTCTCCTCCAATTCCTATCTTCTTTCCCTGAACGACTGCCTCATCCTCCTGGACCCGGGGGCTCTTCCCGAACAGATGGAGCACATGGTTACGGTTATCCGGGCCGAGATCGCCCGGAAACCAAGACCGCTTCTCACCATCCTTACCCATATCCACGGGGATCACTGGCTCCAGGTCCTGGAAAACCCGGACTTCCGTGAATTTCCGGTGATCTATGCCATCCAGGAAGAAGGCGCGAAAGCGTTCGCAAACAACGACAGCCGGCTTCTGCAGGCGTCGCTTTTCGGGACCCGGTTCGGGACGCTCCCCGTCGCACTCCCCCTGTTTGCCGAATCAGAATGTTCCCGGGACCCGGACAATGCAGAAATTACCCGGCCCGGGTACCCGTTCCGGTATTCTTACGGGATGACGGGCACACCGGGTAACCGGGTGATCCGGTGCGAGAACCTTCTCTTTGGGACGGACACGCTCGAATGCTACCATACGCCCGGCCACAGCCCGGACTCCATCTGCATCCGGGTCGGGGAGATCCTCTTTACCGGGGACCTTCACTTCGCTGCAACGACGGGAATCGCGGGTCTGGCAGGGTGGGACCAGGAAAAACTCATCCGGTCCATCCGGGACATACGCGGGGTTCTTGCAGGTAAGCAGGTACAGATCTGCTGTCCCGGGCACGGGAGGCCGCTCCCCGCGTCCACGATGGCCGGTACGCTCGAGGCGCTCCAGCGGGATGTCGAATCCCTGGAAGCTATCGAAGAGCTGAACGTAGCAAGGGCCCGGCAGGTCGCGGCGTATGCCGAAGGCCTGATGACCGCACTCGGGGAAGTCTTCACGATTATTGAGGGCAGGCTCTATTACGTGGAGTACGTCCTGGAGGAACTCGACGAGTCGGGCGAGGCTGGCGAGGTAGGGAAACTCTTAGGGTCCGGATCCATCGATGACCTGGTTGAGAATTTCAACGCGTTTCTTGCCGAATACAAGGGTGCGGGGAAGCCGGATATCTATATTATGCTCAAGGCAGGCCAGGTCATCTCGAAAATGAGCCGCATTTTTGAACGCGAGGAGCTTGACTGGATAATTGACGCGTATCTCCTGGAGCGGGCCGAACGGCTGATCTCGGATTACATGCGGATGGCAAAAGGGCACCGGCCGCCCGTTATTGTCGGGATCACGGATCTCAGGCCGATCGTGTCAGGAGCAATCGCGAGTATCAACCGGGCTCCGCTCTCCGACGAAGAACTCCTTGATTCGGCAGATGATCCTGCAAAATACCGGAAACTGCTCGCAAAGAGAATTGCCCTCGTGAACCCGGGAGCAGATATCGGGTTCGGGTTCCGGGAAGGCCCCGGGCCGTACCTGGCAAGTATCGACGAAGAACGGATGCAGGGGCTTCTCGTTATGCTTCTCGAAGAAGAGATCGGGCGGGACCCGGAGGACATTACGGTTTCGCTGGAACCCGATGGAGATCTGCTCAGGCTGACAATGACGGGAACCTCCGGGTCAGGGGAAGAAAAAGAAGAGCCGGCCTCACAGAAATTACGGTTCCTTGAAGAAGAGGCCACGCTTGCCGGGGGAATTCTCCGGTATTCGCTCCTCCCGGGAAAAACAGTTTTTTCGCTGGAGATGGGGACCGGATCCCTTCTCTCCACGTTGCTTCCGGATAGCGGGAACACCTGAAAACCCGCAGAAAATGAGGACCTGATGGTCCGGATTCCCCCGATTTTCCCGGACCCTAATCGTTCTTATGATACGTGTGCCAGATCTTGCAGGCGCCTTCATGGCTCACCATGCAGGGGCCGACCGGGGTCCGGGGCGTGCAGACTTTCCCGAAGAGCCGGCAGTCGGACGGCTGGGCAATGCCCCGGAGGACTTTATCGCAGATGCAGGCCGAGTGCTTGTCCACGTGACGGTACACGATCCCGAACTTTTTCTGGGCATCGTACTGTTCGAACTCTTTCTTCAACCGGAGGCCGGATTTCGGGATGACCGGGAAGCCACGCCACTCGATATCCTGCGGCTCGAAGACCTCGTACATCAGCCGCTTGGCTTTTACGTTGCCTTCACGGGAGACGGCACGGGGATATGCGTTATCGACCCGGTGCGTCCCGTCCCGCACCTGCTGCGTGAGCATGAGGAGACCGAGAAGGATATCGTCAGCCTCGAACCCTGCGACGACCTGGGGGACAGGAAATACCTCGTACTCGTCGTACCCCATCACCGTGCAGACATGGCCGGGGAGGACGAACCCGTCGAGGGATGCCTCGCCCTGTTCGAGAAGCCATTTCATCGCTGGCGGCACGAGCCGGTGGCAGGAGAGAATCGAGAAATTTTCCGGGGGATTTGTCAGGAGCGTTGCGGCAACGGTCGGGGCAGTCGTCTCGAACCCGACCGAGATGAAAACGACTTCCTTATCGGTCTTCTGCGCGATCTCGACTGCTTTGTGCACACCCTGCACGATCCGGATGTCCCCGCCGCTCGATTCCAATGAGCCTTTCGAGCCCGGGACACGGAGGAGGTCCCCGTAGGTTGCGATGATGCAGTCCCTGTTCACGAGATCGAGCGCCGCATCTATTTCTCCCTGCGGGGTGATGCAGACCGGGCAGCCCGGGCCCATCACGATCTTCAGCTGTTTCGGGAGGATGCTCCGGAGGCCTGTCCGTGCGATGGCGGCTTCGTGGGTCCCGCAGATGTGCATGAATGTGAGGTCCCGGTCGACGAGTCCTTCCAGGGTCTTTGCTATATCCGATCCGGCTGCCATGGATTGTCATAACTATATAGACTGACGTGACATAAGAGTACGTATGAATGGCTTCGACATGCCGTTCCCGACCAGTTATTTCTATGCCTCAATGACCCTTCTCATCGGCATAGTCGTTGCAGTAATCGCCCATTTCATGGTGAAGTGGCTCCAGAAAAAAGCGGATGCGACGGATACCCTTATCGATGATATCATTCTTGCAGCGATAGGCAAGCCTCTTGTTGTCTCGATCATCCTCGCATCGGTGTATATCGCACTGACTTCGTTTGATGTTATTCCCCCGTTCATGAACTGGATTTTTACCGACCAGGTTATCAACGCGGTATATATCGTCATGGGGGCCTGGATCCTCTCGGTCTTTTTCGATAATTTCCTCAGCACGTACGGGAAAGCGATTGCGGAAAAGACCGAGGGAGACCTCGACGACCGGCTTATCCATTTCCTGGAAATTGTCGCGAAATACATCATCTGGTTTGCAGCGCTTGCCCTGCTCCTGCATAATTTCTCGATTGACATCACGCCCCTCCTCGCGGGTGCCGGGATTGCAGGTATCGCACTTGCCCTCGCAGCGCAGGATCTCCTGGGCAACTTCTTTGGCGGCGCGATGATTACGTTCGACAAGCCGTTCAAGGTCGGGGACCGGATTAAAGTCGATAATTATCTCGGGACCGTGGAAAGCGTCGGTCTCCGCAGTACCCGTATCCTGACCCTCGAAAACCAGTTTGTCACGGTCCCGAACGCGAAGATTACGGATAACATCGTGATCAACTATTCCATGCCCGATGAGAGGCTGAAACTGCGGCTTCCGGTGTCGGTTGCGTACGGGACCGACATTGCGAAAGTGAAAACAATCCTTCTGGATGTCGCAAAAGAGGCTGCACGGAAGACACCGTATGTCCTTGCCGACCCGGAACCCCAGGTTTTCTTCTCGGCATTCGCGGAGTCCAGCCTGGATTTTATCCTCGCGCTCTGGATGGCGAAGTATAGTCTTCCCGATGAGACGAAGGATTTCATCTATACCCGTATTGATGAGCGGTTCCGCAGGGAAGGGATCGAGATCCCGTTCAAACAGGTGGATATCAGGATGCGGAACGGATCCTGAACCTTCTCTCATTTTTCCGCCCGCACCGGTACGGATAGATCATTTTAGGATTCGGGACGCCCATTCCTCATTTGTATGCTGGGAGTCTCCACGTTCTGCCTGATCGAGAGGCCGCTCGGTGAAGCCCTGGACCAGCTTGCGGAACTCACGGACCGGATAGAGGTGATGGATGAAGGTCCGCATTTTCTCGCAAGTTCCGGGCCGCTGGAAAGTTACTCTGCGCACTTCTCCATCCATGCCCCGTCGAGAGGTGTGAATCTTGCAAGCCTCCTCGAACCGATACGGAAGGCGAGCGTGGAGGTCACGGACCAGGTGTTCGCGATAGCTGCGGAGGTCGGGGCCCCCGTGATCGTGCATCCCGGCTATTATGCGTGGGCCAGCGAGCGGCGGGAGGCAGAAGCCCGGCTCGCGGAGTCGCTCGCGGAACTATCGCGTGCCGCAGAGGAACGGGGCGTCCGGTTCTTTGTCGAGAACATGGGGAACTGGGCGTATTTTTTCCTCAAGACACCGGAGGAACTCCGGCTCATCGGTGACTGCGGCTTTGCCTTCGATGTCGGGCACGCAAACCAGAACAAATGTGTCGGGGCGTTCCTCGACTGCCGGATAAGCCACTTCCATCTCCACGATAACTGCGGCGACACGGACGCCCATCTTGCAGTCGGGGAAGGAACGATTGACTTTTCCCCGGTGATACAGAAGATCCGGGCGAGCGGGGTTATCCCGGTTATCGAAGTCGGGACGTTCGAAGGCGTCCTTGCGAGCATTGCGGCGCTGGACCGGATGGGCTGATGAAGGGAGTACTTCTTTGGTAAGGAAGAGGTCGTGAGTTCGAATCCCGCCACAGGCTCCGCGCTGTTCGACGGTTTCAGGGAAATCCATAAGAACGCCCTCTGGAATGGCGGGCTTTTATCTCTTCCCTCCGCAATCTTTTAAAAGGATGCTTACCCACATTAGAGGAGCACACTGCCTGTGTGGCTCAGCCGGTAGAGTACTTCCTTGGTAAGGAAGAGGTCGCGAGTTCGAATCTCGCCACAGGCTCTTTTTCTTTGATATTTTCAGGTCATTCGTCAAAATGACTTTGATTTATTGATGGATTCGTTCTTTGCGATAGTCTGTTTCTCTGAATCAGCAATCTTTCACTGACGGCCGTATGC
>JBDKRP010000161.1:0-10971 GCA_039683275.1 Methanoregulaceae archaeon
GTGCGCAGCCGGTCTCTTTTGCAAGCGTGAGCGCGTGGAGGAGAATGCCGTTCGATGCGTCCATGACATCCGCCTCTGCCGGGTAGTGCGGCCGCCCGCTCTTGATGGCAACGGCTTTCCCTTCGGCCACGTACCGTGCCGCAAGGGTGAGCCCGCCTTTCATTACCTCCGCAGCTTCAGAAAGCGCCATCCGTCCGGTGAGCCGGGTGATCTCGGCAGGATGGACCCCAAGGACCGGGAAGACCGTGAGGCCGATTGTTTCGATATCCCGGGCTATTGCAATCGTCTCGTCAAAGACCGTGCGGAAGTCTTCCCCGCAGGACGGGGCAACGCCCAGCGACCAGGAGGGTTTTGTCACGAGAAAGAGATGGGTCCCGCCTGCCCGTCTGAACTCTTTTGCCGCCTCTATCCCTTTCCCGTTCCGGGGATCGATATGGATATGGTCGTCCGTAACCGGGAACTCCGGAAGACTGCCCAGTTCAATCGCACTCCATGATTTTCATGAGAGGATAGTTCCCGTCAAACGCGAGCGATGCACGGCACCGGGCTTCCCCGACTTTCGTTTCTATCCCGACAGTGAACATCGCTCCCCGGATCTCGCTGTACCCGAACGGGTTCGGGTCCATCAGGCTCTTGTCGAGCTTCACGGTTATATCCGTCACGAACGGCTGCAGGGAGACGCTCTTTTCGATAGCCCGTTCCACCATCTCGGCAGTCTCGCGCGAGACCGGCATCCCTACCCACTGGTGGTAGAGCGCGCCCAGCTTGATTCCTGCTTCGAATGCCGCCCGTTCCCGGTCGGTAGTCATAATATAAGGTACGGGCCGGGAAAATAAAAGGGAGGGGATCGGTTCCCGGAAACGACTCTGAAAAAACGGTGCAGTTCAGGATAACCGGATACGGCTCCTCAAAAAAGATGAATGGTTTTTCAGGAAGCTGCTGCTGAATTTCCCGGGGATTTTTTCTTCCAGTACCAGATGAGGAGCGCTGCAAGGAAGATCGGGTAGAAGAGATCGATATACATGACGCCCCCGGCATTGTTCGGTGCCGTGTCGCCTTTTGCAATGAGTTCCCAGAGATGGCCCAGACCTGCACCGAAATAGAAGAGCCCGGGGCCCGCGACCATCGCGACCCAGAACCCGTCTCTGAATTTCAGGCAGAGGAGCCCGGTAATTCCCATCGCCGCATCCCACATGCCGACTTCCCGCTGGAACGGGCTTCCGGTCGGCCAGCCGATGGATTCCGCAACCTGGTTGGGGAAGACCAGGTGCCCGAACCCGCCATACAGGAGGCTCAGGCCGAACCCGACCGCAAGCTGCCACATGAGGAAGTTTCCGACAGCGGCGGTCCCGGTATATTTTTTCACATGAATGTGGATGATCGAGATGATCGCAGCCAGCAGGGGAAAAAACACCGGCCAGATAACGTCCATGAGAGACATATTCCCCTGGTAGGACTGGCAGGTAAAAAAAGAGCGGGATGCGACGCGGACATACCGCGATACTTTTGGTTTCCCGGGCTGAACGATTACGAATGGCCCGTGGGAAAAAACCGACAACAACACTGGAGAGAGCAGAGCAGGCAGCCCGGAGTTTCGGGTACCGGTGGCTGGCAAACCCGGACCCGGATCTTCCGTACGATGCGATTCTCTTCAGTACGAAAGTTGCAATTGCCGTGAAAGTCCGGACTGTGCGGACTAATCCGGACAACGATTATCTGATCGATGAGCTTTTCCAGAAAGAACTGGCTGGCCTGCGATCCCTTCCGCTCCCCCCAAATTTCCTGCGCCAGTTCTGGCTCCGGACCCAGAATATGCAGGGCTGGCGAATCTTTGTTGTCGTTGAAGAAGGGATAGGGGAGATCGGGTTCAATGCGTCAACCGGGTACTATAACCCCCTGTACCGGCCTGCCCTGAAAAGACGCCTTCACCAGGAAAAAAGACCCGATCCGGATGCATCAAAATAAGCCCGTATAGGACCCGGATTTGCCACAAAATGAGGGGTCTGATCCCCTTCCACGGGAAGCGGTACCCACGCCGACGGAAAATATTGATTTAATCGATTATTTCTCAAAAATATGCGATTAAATCGGCCTGAATTCATGCAAAATAGCAGCGATTTGCGGGCACCCTGTTTTGGGATCGATAGTTTGTACGTTCTGAGTTGAGATCGGGGCGGGAAGGGGCCCTGGCGGGGCCCGGTTGTACCGACGATATATAAAAGAAGTATAGAAAGGGGCATTCAATACCGGGCCCCTGAAGGTATCATTTTGGTACGTTCCGGATCCCCGCCATCAACTACGGATGAGATTGTAACCCTGTCCGTTCATACACAAATCACCGGTCTGCGTTTCTTACGATTATTCATAGGGAAGGCGGCAAAAAAATTCCCGTTTGCAACCGGTATTTCTTTTGAGAGAATCCCGGTGCCGGAAAAATTTTACAAAACTCCCAGGGTTTCCAGTTCCGGAAAGAAAAATTCCCGGGCATTGCGAACAGTCACAATTTTTGTCTCTTAATTTGGAAAATGGCAAACTCATTAAGTTGTTTGCAGGATGAGCCATCCGCATATGATTGCAGAATATTATGAGAAAGCAAAGGGTGTCCTTCTGACCCCGTTTGAAACACTGCAGAAATCCCGGGAGGATACGCCCGGGTTCATGCTGCAGTATTATCTTCTTGGGGTCTTCTTCAACGCAATCCTGACCGTACTCGTTGCATTGATCCTCGGAGGGACTGGGATCCTGAACGTATTTTCCCAGCTCCTGAAACAACTCGGCTGGGTACTCCCGTTTGTCGGGGCTGTCGGTGCGATACTCGTGATCATCCTCATGATTATTATCGCTGTAATACTCCTGTTTGTCGGGGGAGTATGGCTCCACATCTGGGTCTATATCGCCGGCGGGCGGAAAGGGTACATGAAAACTGTAAAAGCGGTTGCATACGGGTCTACTCCCGGTATGGTTATCGGCTGGATCCCGGTCATCGGACCGGTTATCGGAGGTATCTGGACATTCGTCCTTGGAATACTGAGTGTCCGTGAGATGCAAGAGATGCCTACAGAACGTGCTATCGTTGCCGTAGTCCTTGCGGTGCTGATTCCGATCATCATTGCCCTTCTGCTCCTCGCGACTCTTGTCACCTCACTGATGAGCGGGGCCGTAATGGTACCGGGAAAGTAACCCCCCCCTAATACTTCTAATTCGTTCCGGAACATTTCCGGAATAATCATCCCGGGATCAACGCATCCGGAAAGGATCCGTCTTCAGTGAAGTATCATCTCCCTGTCAGAAACATTGTGTGAGAGCATGGGGGTACAGGAGAAAAACAGGTGTGAACCATGTTGCTTTTTTTGTAATATGTGGAAAAATTTATTAAATAATTAAGTATATCCAGAGGTGTATAAAACCAATCCGAACAGGTCGGGTTTGCATTGTCGTATCGACGGCAGGATAACCGGAAGGATTCGGGATCCCTTTCGTGAATACCGGCACTTCATACAACCTGTTCTGCGACAAACGCCGAAAAACCTGTGTGCTCCGCGTAAAAGATGAATATCCGTATTGAAACCCACGAACACTATCCGTAAACTGCTCTCACGACCATGACAAAACGCTTACTTCTCATTCCTATCATTCACAGCGAGAAGGAAATGGGATCCCTGAAGAGCGACATCTCCGACTTGATCGACCGGAAATTCGGGAAAGAAAAACGCGATCAGCACCGGAGAGATGTTGCCCTTTTCTGGGAAACACTCCGTTCGATAATTGCTGCCGTCCTCAATAACGTTGAAGGCAGTACCATCAGGATATACCAGGATGGCATCCCGATTGGCGGTGAAACCGGTGTACGCCTTATCCGAATGGGAGCAGATGACGGGATCCCCAACAACCAGATACTCGTATCCATTATTGAACACGGGGGTGTGCTCGAAAAAACTGAAAGCCCGACACTCCTGAAAGAGGAATACGGGATTATCAAGGCAATCGTGAATGCCGGAACAGATCAGGAACGCGAAGCCCTGAGTGAAAAATTTAAAAGAAGATTGTATGACCTGACCATCGAACGCGACCAGTATATCGCGAAACGGATCGGTGAATCGCTCGGGGAGGGAATGCTGGGACTCCTCTTTATCGGGGCCACGCATGATGTTGCCCGTTACCTCCCTGCTGATATCGAAGTTTCTGTCTGCAATTTTATCGAAAATGATGTACTCGCATGGGTGAACTCTGGAAAAAACAAAAACACCTCCGCAGGGGTTGAGGAAGTACAATAAAAACCGGGAGATTCTATGTCGTGGCTGGGGAAGATTTTAAAGGGTGATTCGATTACGCCGGGGGATTCCCCGGGTGGTGCCGCAGAACACCATTTTTTTCCTGCAAACGCACGGAACCCTCCCGGCCCGGATACCACCCTTCTGTATGATTCCAGTCTCCAGAGTAATCTGGAATTTTTTGAGAAGAAAACGGCTTCCGGTAAAAAAAAGATCCTGATTGTAGATGATGAATCGATTTTTACCGAGGATCTGAATATGACCCTGCTCTCGCTCGGATATGATGTGTGCGGAACTGCATCAAACGGAAAACGCGCCATTGAACTGGTATCCGCATCCTGCCCGGATCTCATCCTCATGGGTATTAATCTCGGGCCGGGAATGGAGGGGCTCGATACCGCAAAGAAAATCCTATCTGACATTTCTCTTCCGATAATTTTCCTTACGGGATATCTGGAACTCCCCCTTTTCGAACGGGCAAAAGCAACCATGCCGTACGGCTGTATTACAAAGCCCTATGATATCAGGGAACTCCGGATTGCAATAGAAATCGCATTCTACAAACATGAAAAAGACGAACAGATCCGGCAGGCGAATGATTCCCTGGAACAACGTATTGCCGAGCGAACTGCAGAACTGGAAGAAAAAGAGAGAGAACTCCGGAAAAGTGAGAAGCTGTACCGGGATCTTGCTGACAGTATCAGCGATGTTTTTTTTGCATTGGACACTTCCCTTGAGTTTACTTTCTGGAACCCTGCCTCGGAAAGGCTGACCGGAATTCCGGCAAAAGAGACAATCGGGAAATCTTTGCAGGACGTCTTTCCCTCAGAGAAGGGCTCCTTTGCCGAAAGAATGAATCTCGAAATAATTCAGACGCAGCAGCCGAAAACGTTTGAAGACACACTCACCATCAAAGGCAGGCCGTATGTTTTTGAAATCAGCGGATACCCTTCTCCCGGGGGACTTTCGGTATTTATCAAGGATATTACCGGGAGAAAGCAGGCAGAGGCAGACCTGGTGCAGTCAAAGCATCTTCTTGCGAATATCATCGACCACCTGCCAGATGCAACATTTGTCATCGACAGCACGAGAAGAGTCATTGCCTGGAACAAGGCCATCGAGGATATGACCGGAGTAAAAGCGGATCTCATACTCGGCAAAGGGGATTATGAATACACGATTCCTTTCTACGGGAGAAGATGTCCGTTCCTCATCGATCATGTCTTCGATTCCGATGATAATTTCCCGGGCGGGGATTACCAGAGTTTCCTGAGACAGGGGGATATCATATTTGGGGAATTCACCCTGGTATCTCCGGATGAGAAGAGCCAGTTACTGTGGGGAAAGGTGAGCCCGCTGTATGATGCCGACCGGAATATTGTCGGGGCAATCGCATCGATCCGCGATATCTCCTATCGTAAACAGATGGATGATGCCCTCAGGAGAAGCGAAGAACGGTACCGGGCTGTCGTAGAGGACCAGACAGAACTCATCTGCCGGTTTGCCCCTGATGGGGCACTCACTTTTGTCAACGATGCATACTGCCGGTATTTCAGCCTGGGAAAGGATCAGTGCCTTTCAAAACCCCACTGCGTTACATTGCCACCGGAAGATGCGATCCTTATGAGGCAGCACCTTGCCGGTCTGACCCCGGAAAATCCTATCGGGATGATTGAGCACCGTATCATCATGCCCTCCGGGGAAGCCAGGTGGCAGCGGTGGAGCGATCGCGCGATTTTCGATTTGCGGGATCAGGTAGTCGAATTCCAATCCGTCGGAAGGGATATCACCGAACAAAAACTGGCCGAGAAGACCCTCAGGGAGAGCGAGGCCCTTTTCCGGGAGGTGTTCAACAATGCAAACGATATAATATACCTCCATGAACTGCTGCCGGAGGGCCCGGGCCGTTTTATCCAGGTCAATGATGTGGCTGTCCAGCGGCTGGGCTACTCCCGGGAAGAGTTCGGGGAGATGTCTCCCTGTGATATTATTCCCGAATCCGTACAGAAAAAAATCATATCTGAAGCAATGACCAATCTGCAAAATGATGAATACGCTACATTTGAATCGCTGCACCGGCGAAAAGACGGCAGTACCTGTCCCGTTGAAATAAGTACCCACTCGTTCCTCTACAAAGGCAGGATTGTCGCACTTTCCCATGCCCGCGATATCACGGAACGGAAATATGTTGAAGATGAGATCCGGAGAAACCAGGAGAACCTGGAAAGACTGGTCGGGGAGCGGACAGCCGAATTAACCCGGATGAACAGAAAACTGAAAAAAGAGATCAGCGAACGTTTGGAAATCGAGAAGAAACTGACCATCTCGGGAAATGAAAAGGATCTTCTCCTCCGTGAAGTACATCACCGGGTGAAGAACAACCTCCAGACCATCATCGGGCTCATTGACATAACGAGAAGACGTGCCCATGAACCCGCAGTCCTTTCCATCCTCACCGATATCATCGCAAAAGTCCAGACCATGGGACTCATCCATGCACGTCTGTATGAAAGCGAGCGGTTCGATAGGATCAATATGAAACAACAGGTCCATGATCTCGTGGAAATAATCTCGGGATATTACTATCACGATCACGTGGAGATAGCCACAGATATCAATTGTGCTGAAATTTACCTTCCTGTGGATCTTGCAATACCCTGTGCGCTTTCCTTAAACGAGGTGTTCTCCAATATCCACAAACACGCCTTCAAGGGACGCCGGAGCGGGATTATTGAGATATCTTCCGCTATGGAGGGAGATACGCTCCGGTTTGTCATCCGTGACAACGGAGTCGGGCTTCCGGCAGGTTTTGACATAGAACGAAGCAACCGGCTGGGTCTGAAACTCATCAGGACGCTCGTTGAAAAGCAGCTCCATGGGATGGTAGAGATAAAAAGCAGGAACGGGACGGAAGTTGTGATTCAGTTTCCGGTAAACCAGGGGGAGATTAATTTTGGCACGGATTCTGGTTGTTGATGACGAAGCGATTATTACGATGCAGCTGGAAGGATGCATCAGTTCCATGGGGCACAAGGTTATTGGCATGGCTACCTCGGGAGATGATGCCATCGCAAAAGCGCAGGCAATGAAACCCGAGATTATACTGATGGATATTGTCATGCCGGGAAAGACAAACGGGATTGCAGCGGCAAAAGAGATCTATGAAAACCTGGGAATTCCGGTTATTCTCATCACTTCTTATGCCGATGACAAGATTATTGATGAGGCAAAAAAGGCAAATCCCTACGGGTATATTGTCAAGCCGTTCAACGAGAGGGAGCTCAAGGCAAGCATCGAACTGGCTCTCTTCCGGAAAAAGAACGAGGGCTTCAAAACGGGAAAACGAAAACCGAATAAGATGCACCCCCGGAATCAGATGGATCTGGCATCTTTCCTGGAGAACGGGGAACCCGGGGAGGGCCCGGACGATGTGGATACGTTTATCGAACCTGACAGCAGGCTCGTTCTCCTGAATAATTTCTACCAGGGAATCATTCTCATTTTATCTGTTTCCTCAATAATCAATGAGCCAATCTTTAAAAACGCGATCGGGTATGGCATCATGAATGGTTACCAGATCTACTATGCCTACTTTCAGTCAAAGATGCAGAAATATTTCCTAAAAGAGATCCAGCTCAGGCAGTTGATCACCCACCGGATAAAACCCGGTGACATTGACTCCCTCTTCCGGGATCTCAAAACGCAGCTTGATTTCCCTTCGGAATCCGCGAGGCAGAAGAACTGGCAGATCCTCCTGGATTTTTCTGAAGTGGAAAATTTTGAAAAAATACTGGAAATTAAAGAGTATCTTCTCTCAAAAAAAGGATCGGGATTACCTGTTTCCGGAATTATCATACTGAATATTGAAAACCTGAGCCATGAACAGATAACAGCAATCTCATCCGGAATAACCAAGGTAATTATTTCCACCGGCACGGAAACATCCGTTTCCATCGCGAGCCAGTCCTATCCCCTGGAATCATTATCCGTTGTCCCCCAGGCCGTTGTCAATGAGATCGTCAAAAAGTCCCTTGAACCGCTTGTCCTTTCGATCCTGACCAAACCTATCTCCGGCTACGATATCGTCCATGAAATCCACAGCAGGTATAATGTCCTCATCCCCCAGTCACGGGTTTATGCAATTCTCTATGAACTCGAAACCAACGGCATAGTAACGATGAAACTTTCCGGGAAGGCAAAACTGTATGAACCGACCCAAGCCGGAAAGATCTATATCCGGCAGAAACTGAACGAGTTTAAATGCACGTTCCAGCACATATTCGGAGGTATGAACTATGAAAGTCAAGGTTGCAGCAGCGGAAAATAAGGATGTCGGGCGTGGTATTGCCCGGATTGACCCGGCGACAATGGAAGAACTTGGTGCCGGCGTCGGGGATATTATCGAAATCTCCGGAAAAAGGGTCACCTGTGTGAAAGTAATGCCTGCGTTCCCCAAGGACCGGGGACGCGGAACAATGCAGATTGACGGGATCATCCGGAAAAATTCGGCGGTCAGTCTCCACGATACCGTGGAAATCCGTGCCGTGACAATTCCTCCGGTGGATACGGTAACGCTCCAGCCGCTCGGACGATTCCTGCAAAAAGCTGTGGATAACCGGCTGTTTGAGGGGATGCCCCTTACAAAAGGCGACCAGATCCGCCTGACCAGTTTCGGGAGGACGTTTGATTTCCTTATCTGCGATGCGTCGCCGGATACCGGGATCATGACCCGGAACACGGTCATCAGGGTTGCAGGGAAAAAAGCCCCGGAAAAAGAGCAGAAGAAGAGTTTCATCTCCTATGAGGACATCGGCGGCCTGAAAGGACAGGTCGAAAAGATCCGGGAGATGATCGAACTCCCGCTTAAATATCCCGAACTCTTTGAACGCATCGGGATCGACCCCCCCCGGGGCGTCCTCCTGTATGGTCCGCCCGGGACCGGGAAGACTCTGATCGCGAAAGCCGCTGCACATGAAACGGATGCATACCTGATCTTCATTTCCGGGCCGGAAATCGTAGGGAAATATTATGGCGAATCGGAAGCCCGGCTCCGGGAAATCTTTGCGGAGGCACAGAAAAATGCCCCTGCAATAGTATTTATCGATGAAATCGATGCGATTGCCCCCAAGCGTGAAGATATCAGCGGGGACAAGCAGGTGGAACGACGTATCGTAGCCCAGCTCCTGTCGATTATGGACGGGCTTAAGGAACGGGGGCAGGTTATTGTTATTGCAACGACCAATCTTCCGAATTCCCTGGACCCGGCGCTCAGGCGCCCCGGGAGATTCGACCGGGAAATTGTCATTCCCATACCGGACCGGGATGGACGGCGGGAGATCCTGGAGATCCACACAAGGGGAATGCCCCTCGGTACGGATGCCAATTTAGATGAACTGGCAAATATCACCCACGGCTATGTTGGTGCAGACCTCGCTGCACTCTGCCGTGAAAGTGCCATGTATGCACTCCGGAAAATATTACCCGTCATTGATTTCACCAAGCAGGAAATCCCGTATGAGATCCTCTCTGACATAACTGTCTGTAATGAAGATTTTATGAACGCTTTCCGTGACATCGAACCATCCGCCCTGCGGGAAGTGTTTGTTGAAATACCGGATGTCAGCTGGGACGATGTGGGGGGTATCCCTTCAATAAAGAAAGAGATACAGGAAGCGATTGAACTCCCTCTCCGGCGTGCAGATATCTATATCTATGCCAGGGTTTCCCCGCCAAAGGGAATCCTGCTGTATGGTCCGCCCGGGACCGGAAAGACCCTGATCGCGAAAGCGATCGCCCATGAAACCCAGTCGAATTTCATCTCGGTCAAGGGTCCGGAGCTGTTATCGAAGTTCGTGGGAGAATCCGAACGCGGGATCCGCGAGATCTTTAAAAAAGCCAGGCAGGCAATTCCCTGCATCATCTTTTTTGATGAGATAGATGCGATTGCTCCTGTGCGGGGTGGCAGGAGCGATAACGGTGTCACGGAACGCGTAATAGCCCAGCTACTGACGGAAATGGATGGCCTGGAAGAACTCAGGGGAGTAACGGTTCTTGCTGCAAGCAACCGTATCGACATCATCGATCCGGCGCTCCTGCGGGCAGGACGTTTCGATCTCCAGGTTGAACTCCCGGCACCGGATGATCCAGGGCGTCTTGAAATCTTCCGGATCCACATGCGGAAACGACCTCTTGCGGAAGATGTCTGCCTTGAGGATCTTATTCCGGCTACAAATGGTTTTTCCGGAGCTGAGATCGAGTCCATATGCAACCGGGCCGCAGTTCTCGCGATCCGGGATTTTTCTCAGGACGACCGGGAAATCAGCAGTTTTAAAATTCACCAGTCAGATTTTATCCAGGCCATCGAAGATGTAAAAACCAGTACTTCCAAAAAATAAAACTCATTCTGGAAATTCCGGGAACCTATATCCTTTCCCGGATTAAGTTGGTTGTGGGCAAGACAGCCCAGAATGAAAAGGAGGAAAATATTATGGTAGAGAAAATGAACTCATCTTCAAGCCTCGTCGAGGTTATCGACCGCATCCTGGACAAGGGTGTCGTTGTGGATGCATGGGCACGTGTCTCACTCGTGGGAATTGAAATCCTGAGTATCGAAGCCCGTGTCGTGATTGCGTCCGTTGAGACATTCCTCAAGTATGCCGAGGCTGTTGGTCTTACGGAACACGCAGAAATTGCGGCATAA